>NZ_JBFUMD010000020.1:0-17112 GCF_054049555.1 Nocardioides sp. P5_C9_2 | reverse complement strand
CCGGTGTACGGCGCACTGGTCGCCGGCTCCGAGCGCGGCCAGACGATCTCCGACAACCAGTCGGCCTTCGCCGAGCTCGGGGTCGCCCCGCACGTCGCGGGCCTGCGGCCAGAGCGCACGATGGACACCTCGGTGATGGGCCAGGACATCTCGCTGCCCGTCCTGATCAGCCCCACCGGAGTACAGGCCGTGCACCCCGACGGCGAGGTCGCCGTGGCACGGGCCGCGGCCTCGCGCGGCACCGTCATGGGCCTGTCGAACTTCGCGTCCAAGTCCGTCGAGGAGGTGACCGCCACCGGCGCCAGGACGTTCTTCCAGATGTACTGGACCGGCGATCGCGACGTGGTGGTGCAGCGCATGCAGCGCGCCCATGACGCCGGGTCCGTGGGCCTGATCGCCACCCTCGACTGGTCCTTCTCGATGGGCCGGGACTGGGGCAGCCCCGAGATCCCCGAGAAGGTCGACCTCAAGACGATGGTCCGGATGGCCCCCAAGGTCGCCACCAAGCCCCGGTGGCTGTGGGAGTTCGGCCGCACGGGCCAGATCCCCGACCTCACCGCACCCAACCTGGCCCCGCCCGGTGGCGAGGCGCCGACGTTCTTCACCGCGTACTACGAGTGGATGACCACCCCGCCGCCGTCGTGGGACGACGTCGCGTGGATGCGCGAGCAGTGGACCCAGATCAGCGGCGGCAGACCGTTCATGCTCAAGGGCGTCTGCCGCATCGACGACGCTCTCCGAGCCCGCGACGTCGGGGTGGCCGCGCTCTCGGTCTCCAACCACGGCGGCAACAACCTCGACGGGACCCCTGCGGCCATCCGGATGGTGAAGCCGATCGCCGACGCCGTCGGGCACGACCTCGACGTCGTCATGGACGGTGGCATCCGACGCGGCTCCGACGTCGTCAAGGCCGTCGCCCTCGGCGCACGCGCCGTGATGATCGGCCGCGCCTACCTCTGGGGCCTCGCCGCCAACGGCGAGCAGGGCGTCGGCAACGTCCTGGACGTACTGCGCTCCGGCATCGACTCCGCCCTCCTCGGGCTGGGAGTCGCCTCGCTCGAGGAACTGACGCCGGAGCACCTGCTGGTCCCGGACGGTTTCCACCGCGCGCTCGGAGCCGGCCGTCCCGTCGGCGTGAACGTCGCGGCCGAGGGGTAGCACGATGAAGCTGCTGCAGGAAGCGACCACGTCTGCCGCTCGGGAAGGTGGCCTGGTGTTGGTGCCGGTGGGTTCCCTCGAGCAGCACGGGCCCCACCTCCCCCTCGACACCGACACCGTGATCGCGACGGCCGTCGCCCGCGCCGCGGCCGAACGACTGGACGCATGGGTGGCGCCGGCGCTCGCGTACGGGTCGAGCGGTGAGCACCAGTCGTTCGCCGGGACGACGTCCATCGGCACCGACGTCCTTGGTCTGACAGTGGTCGAGCTTGTCCGCTCGATGCGCACCTGGGCCCAGCGCGTGGTGTTCGTCAACGCCCACGGCGGCAACGTAGCCGCCCTGTCCAAGGCGGTCGAGCAGGTGATCTCGGAGGGGCACAACGTCGGCTGGGTGGCATGCGCGACCGAGTTCCTCGACCTCCACGCAGGTCGCACCGAGACTTCTCTCATGCTGCACCTCAGTCCCTGGACCGTTCGTCTCGACAGGGCAGAACCTGGCGACACACGTCCCATTCGCGAGATCCTGTCCCTGATGAGGCAAGGCGGCGTTGCTGCGGTCTCACCCAATGGAGTGCTGGGTGATCCCACCGGAGCCAGCGGCGCCGAAGGAGCGAAACTGTTTGTGCGCATGGTGGACGAGGTGGTCAAGCAGACCTCTCGACAGGCCGCAGCGGTCGAGGCAGGGTGAGTCGCGTCGCGGTCGTGACAGGCGCCGCTCGCGGCATCGGTGCGGCGACGGTCGACCGCCTCGTGGCCGATGGCTGGCATGTCATGGCGCTCGACTCCTGTGAGGGACCGCCGCTGGCCACGAGGGAGCAGCTCGCGGCGATCTCGGCCGCGCACGGTGACCAGGTCATGAGCCGGGTGGTCGACGTGCGCGATCGCCGTGCCTTGGAGGAGTCGGTCGCCGAGGGCGTACGGCGATGGGGACGTATTGATGCCGCTGTTGCCGCGGCGGGCGTCATCCACGGGGGCAGGCCGCTCTGGGAAACGCCAGACGACGAGCTGCAGACCCTGTGGGACGTCGTGGCCAAGGGAGTCTGGAACACGGCTGCTGCCACCGTGCCCGCCATGCTCGCCGGCCCTCTCCCCCAGGAATGCCGGTTCGTGGCCGTGGCTTCCGCTGCCGGCACCCACGGACTGTTTCGGATGGCCGCCTACAACGCCGCCAAGCACGCCGTCGTCGGGATGGTCAAGGGTCTCGCTGCCGATCTCGTCGGCACCGGCATCACCGCCAGCGTTGTCTCCCCGGGGTCCACGAACACCGACATGCTGCGCGCGACCGCCGCTCTGTACGACGTCCCCACTGACGAGCTCGTCAGCCACCAGCTCATCCGCCGCGTCATCGACCCCGCCGAGATCGCGGCCGCCATCGCTTTCTGCGTCTCACCAGCCGGTGGCGTCGTCAACGGCACCGTGCTCCACGCCGACGGAGGGTTCAGCGGATGACCGAGCCGCTGCCCGTCGGCTTCCGGGTGGCCATGGATGAGCGGACGCTGAGCCTCGACTCGGGTCGCACCCTCATCGGCGGGTCGCCGATCACCGCGTTGCGACTGGCTCCCGCCGCCGCGGCACATCTCATCGACCGCGGGGTCACCGTCACCGACACGGTCTCCGCCCAGCTGGCCGGCCGGCTGCTCGACACGAACCTCGCCCATCCGGTCGTCGCCTCCACGAACCCCGCGTCCCCCCAGGAGCTCAGCGTCGTCGTACCGGTACGCGACCGACCGGAACAGCTGGACCGGTGCCTGGCCTCCCTGGCACCGCTGATGGTCATCGTCGTCGACGATGCCTCTGAGGACCCCGCACCGGTGGCCGAGGTCGCCCGGCGACACGGCGCCCGTCTGGTCCCGCTGCCCATCAACGTCGGGCCGGCCGCGGCTCGCAACGCGGGCCTGGCCGCGGTGACGACCCCGCTCGTCGGCTTCGTCGACTCCGACGTCGAGGTCACGTCGACGGACCTGCTTCGACTGACGCAGCACCTGGCGGATCCGTCCGTGGCGCTCGTGGCACCCAGGATCATGGGTCGCGCACGCGCGGAGCACCCTCGCTGGTTCGAGCGGTACGACGCCGTCGCGTCCTCCCTCACGCTCGGCGACCGGCCCGGCTCGGTCCGCCCGGGAGCAGCGGTCGCGTGGCTGCCCAGCGCGTGCCTGGTCGCGCGAGCCTCCCTGCTGGGGGACGGTTTCGATGCCGCGATGCGGGTCGGGGAGGACGTCGACCTGGTGTGGCGCCTCACCGCGCGGGGGCACCGGGTGCGCTACGCGCCCGAGGTGACCGCGCACCACGACGTGCGGGGAACTGTCCGCGGGTGGCTGGGACGCAAGTTCGTCTACGGGTCGGGCGGAGCCACCCTGGCACAGCGCCACGGGTCGCGCACCGCACCGGCGGTCCTGTCGCCCGTGATGGCCGTGTCGGCCGCCGCGGCCCTGCTGCGCCACCGGTGGTCCGCACCCGTCGTCACCTTCGGGGTGGTCGCCGCCGCCCGATCGGTGCACCGGGCGTTGCCGCAGGGGGTCGAGGGGTTCACTCGGACCCGGGTGGCCGTCGACATGTCGGTGCGGGGCGTCGGATGGGCGGTCCGCCAGGAGTCGGCATTGCTGCTGAGGCACTGGTGGCCTGTCGCGCTGCTTGCCCTGCCCTCTGCGCACGTACGCCGTGCCGTCGTGACGGCGCTGGTGGTCGACACCTGGGTCGCGGTCACGGAGAGGACGGACAAGGACCTGCCGCTCTGGATCCTGCTCGCCGGACGCCGCCTCGACGACCTCGCCTACGGCTCAGGTCTCTGGTGGGGCGCACTCCGGTTGCGCTCCATCACCTCACTTCGACCGCGCCGGACCGGCCGCTGGTAGGCGCGGGAACGGTCGCATCCCGCTGCGCGCATCCACCGGATGACCACGAGCAAGTCATGGCGGGACGCCCAGCACCGGTCGCTCGCCCACGTCAACCAGAGACCTCACCGCGAGCCTTCACACTTCAAGCACTGTCGGCCTGGTTGTCCGTCCGTACGAAACGTCCCGGTGCCTGATGAGCCTCCTCAGCGCTGGAAACGAGACTTCGAGGCGGGCCGCTGGACCAGGGCGTCGGCGAACCTGCCGACAGCGTCGATGACCGGCTCCCACTCCGGGTCTCCCACCAGGTCATTGGTCGCGGCGGGGCGGACGAACTCGATCGCCCGGGCTCTCGAGGGACCAGCCGCCGCGGCTTCGGCCAGGGCGCCGACACCGATCCGCTGACTCCTGATCGCCAACACCTAGACCTCGTGTGGCTCCTGCGCCGCCGAGGTGGTGCTTCTCCGCGCGGGCCGGTCAGCCGTTGGTTCCGCGTCGCGGCGAGCTCAGGTGACGCGGGTCAGCGCCCTGGCGAGCGCGTGGAGGACGTCACTGGTGTTGTAACCGTGCRGGGACACGCGGATGCCGCCGACTCGTGAGCTGGTGAAGACCAGGTGGTCTCGAGCCAGTGCTGCCTGGACGTCGCGTCCCGAAGCGCGGGGGTGTCGCAACGAGATGAGGTGGTGGCTGGCGGCTGGGTCCCCTGCTCGACGGAACGGGTACCAGCCGGACGGGGCCACGAGGTCGACGAGCTCGTGGGCCAGGAGGCGTGAGTGATCGGCGAGCGCGGGGATACCTGCGCTGCTGAGCAGGTCGATGGAGTGCTGCAGCCCGACGGCAGAGGCGTACGACATCGTGGACAACTCGTAGCGGCGGGCGCCAGAGGCCAGTCTGAGGTCCGTCGCGGTGAAGTCGAAGGGATCCTCAGCCCCCATCCATCCCACCACCGGAGGCACGAGCTCGGCCAGGTCGGCGTCCAGCGCGGCGAGGGCGACGCCGCCGTGGGCCGAGAGCCACTTGTACCCGCTGCACACGAGGGCATCGACGCCCCAGTCCCTCATGCTCACCGGGGCGGCACCCGCAAGCTGGGTCACATCGACGACGACACGGGCCCCCACCATGTGCGCTGCGCGGGCCACGGCGGCGACGTCGATCCTCGTGCCGGTCGCGTACTGCACCGCGCTCACGCACACGACGCCGGTCCGCTCGTTCACCGCTGCGATGAGCCCGTCGGTGAGATCGCTGCCGGGCTCGTCGACGACCCAGCGGAGGACAGGTGGCGTGGCATGGCTCCGACCACTGGCGGCGAGCCACGGGTACGTGACGCTGGGGAAGTCGGTGGTCACCAGCACGACCTCGGGTGCGTTCGACCTCAGTCCCGAGGCAAGGGCCGCGGCAAGCTGCCCCAGCCCTTCGCTCGCCCCAGCCAGCACCGCGATCGATCCAGGCGGGGCGTCGAACAGCGATGCTGCGGCCTGCCGTACGCCGTCCAGGACTCTTGCCTCGGCGTCGTCGGACAGTCGGACGTTGCCGTACTGGCCGACCTCCTCGAGGAACCGCGTCATCGCCTCGATGGTCGGGCGGGGCACGAGCCCCAGGGATGCCTGGTTGAGGTAGGTGTACTCCTCGAGAGCCGCGTACATCTGCCGCGGGAGCAACGCGCCGTCGGCGTCACGACTGGCCCGTGGAGCGTTCACCTCGACGACGCCCTCGAATGAGCGACGCCACGATCCGCCCTGCAGCAAGACACGACAGACTCCTTCTGCGTCGTCTTGTCCTGCCGGGCACGACGCACCTCGTCCGGGCCAGCACGATCATGCCGGGCTCGGGCAAGCCTACGCATCGCCGAACACGGCAGGGTGCGCCTCGTCTACGTCCTCGGCCCGGAGTTCGACGAGTACGAGGGAGAAGCGGTGTGGGAGGACCTCAAGCTCGGCGCGCGCCGTGCGTCGTCCTTCGGACGCATCGCGGTCGTCACCGACGCAGGACGGGTCCGGGCCGACCATGAAGCTCTTCGGTGTCCGCGCCCGGCTTGCGGGACCGACACTCGAATGCGCCCCGGCGCCGGTTGTGACGCCGAGATCCACCCATCGAGGTCCCGGACGAGACGTCCGTAGTACTTCGCGGAGCCCACGTGACAAGGATGACGGATGCGCGGTGTCACCGGCGTGGAAGGACGTTCCGAGCTACGCCGACAGGCGTCGGAAGGGGACACCTCCGAGTCCCCGCCAGTGCAACAACTCAGGCGCCCCGACATGGTCTGGATGCGGTCCACCAGGACTCCTGGCTGGCCGGAGAGCTGGAGCCGGAGAGGCCCGCTCCTGTCACAATCCGATCATGACGGGACGAGCACATCCTGGAGTCGATGCCTACCTCGCCCAGCTGCCCTCGTGGCAACAGTCGATATGCGAGGAGCTCCGCGAAACGATCTGGGCCACGGACCCCGAGATCAAGGAAACGATCAAGCGAACCGTGCAGCCCTACTTCGTCCTCGACGGCAATGTCTGCGCCCTGCTGGCGACGAAAGACCATGTCAACCTCTTCCTCTACGATCCGACCGTCACCGACCCCCAAGGGCTCATCAACCAAGGACGGGGAAACGCGACCGCCCGGGCGATCCAGATCTACGAACACGATGAGATCAACCGGGATGCCCTGCAGGACATCCTGAGTGAGATCGTCGCCAACAACAGGCAAGGCGGATGGCGCCGACTCAGCCGTCCATGAGATCCCGGTTCGGACGATCGGTGCTACCCACGCCGATCGCGATGAATGGACGCAGCACACCAACGGCCTTGGTCGGACTGATCTCGGGTTGGACCGACGCCACGCTTGGACCTCGTCTCAGTGATCGCGTCAGCGCCCACGTCGGCGTTCGGCAGCTCCACTTTGCAGTCCGCGCCATAGTGTCGATCCATGACTTCCGCTGACATCCGCTTCTACTTCGATCCGGTGTGCCCCTTCTGCTGGCTGACCAGCAAGTGGATCCGGATGGTGCAGGCCGAACGCGACCTGTCGGTGGACTGGCGGTTCATCTCGCTGCGGCTGATCAACGAGCACATCGACTACGACGCCCACTTCCCGCCCGAGTACGAGGCGGGGCACAACGACGGACTGCGCCTGTTGCGCGCGGTGGCCCGCGCGCGGCAGGAGCACGGCAGCCAGGCCGTGGACTCGCTCCAAGCGGCGCTCGGGGCACACATCTTCGACGCGCCTCCCACCGACCCCGCGGACGAAGGGGCGGACCGTGAGCGACACGGCACCCGTCAGTTCCTCGAGCCCATCCTGACCGAGGTGGGCCTGCCCACCCAGCTGGCCGACGCACTCGACGACACCTCGTGGGACGCCGCGATCCGCGCGGACGGTGACGAGGCCCTCGCACTGACCGGAAGGGACGTCGGCACGCCCATCATCCACTTCGAACCCCCGGACGGTGTGGCGTTCTTCGGCCCCGTCATCAGCCGCCTCCCCGAGCCCGACCGGGCCGGGGAGCTGTGGGACCACGTGGTCGGGCTGGCCCGGTTCCCCGGCTTCGCCGAGCTCAAGCGCAGCCTGCGCGAGCAACCTCAACTGGTCGGCTTCGGCGTTGAGCCCGGCGCCGTCGGCAAGCAGGAGGACTGGCACGGTGGCAGCCGGCGACAGAGGAGTGAGCGCGGATGACGCAGTCGGAGTCGAGGACCCACCAGGAGGCGGTGATCGTGGCGGCCACCCCCGAGGCGGTCTACGACCTGGTCAGTGACATCACGCGGACCGGTGAGTGGAGCCCGGTCTGTACGGCGTGCTGGTGGGACGACGAGGCGGACGCGGGTCGGGTCGGCGCCTGGTTCACCGGCCGCAACGAGCTCCCGAACCGCACCTGGGAAACCCGGTCCCAGGTGGTCGCAGCCGACCGCGGCAGGGAGTTCGCCTGGGTCGTGGGTGGGGCGTTCGTGCGGTGGGGCTTCACCTTCGAGTCGGTGGGAGCGGGAACGCGGCTGACCGAGACCTGGGAGTTCCTCCCGGACGGACTGATGATGTTTGCGGACAAGTTCGGTGACAGGGCCATGGACGAGATCGAGGACCGCACCCGGCAAGCCCATGCGGGGATCCCCACG
Organism: Nocardioides sp. P5_C9_2; assembly: GCF_054049555.1. Taxonomy (NCBI): domain Bacteria; kingdom Bacillati; phylum Actinomycetota; class Actinomycetes; order Propionibacteriales; family Nocardioidaceae; genus Nocardioides; species Nocardioides sp. P5_C9_2. Next base: position 9,029 of record NZ_JBFUMD010000020.1, on the reverse strand, counting down.
ACCCTCGCCGCAATCAAGCAGATCGCAGAGACCAACTGATCCCACCGGCGAAGAGCCCGGGGAGAGCAACGCGCGCCTCGTACCGTCCTTGTCTATTGACCCGCCGACCCAGATCCACCGGCGCCTTCCTTTTGACGAAGTCGTCTCATCGGCTAGATGAGACGAGGGCAGTGCCCGACAGGCGGCGGGGTGGGGCACCCTCGAGTCCGACCTCGAGGTCGGCTGGCATCAGGTGTGCATCGCTCGCAGGAGCAGCACCACGCCGCGCGCCGTGTCGAGGTTGGCCGCGACGGCGACGATCGCCAGCCCCCACAGCGGTAGGCCGCTGATCGCCGCCAGGGCGAAGATCAGCAACCGGACCTCGCGCCGGAAGAGCAACCGCACGTCGGTGTCGCGGCCCACCGCGTGGACGTAGGAGATCAGCAGGCAGCCGCACCCGGCGGCGAACCCCCAGGCCCAGGCGGTCTCCGCGTGGCCGGCGCCGATGACCAGGCCGACCACCACAGCGAGGTCGGCGTAGCGGTCCAGCAACGTGTCGAGCGCGGCGCCGCGGCGCGAGGCTCGGCCGCTTACTCGCGCCAGCTCGCCGTCGACGCCGTCGAGCGCGGAGCCGAGCAGGACGCCGAGCCCGCCCGCGGCCATGGCCCACCAGTCGCCGACCGCGATCAGGCCGGACGCGAGGAGCGTGGTGGCGAAGGCCAGCAACGTCGCGACATGCGGGCTGAGCCCGGTCCGCAGCAGCTGGCGGGTCAGGGGCCCCGAGATCCGCCGGTTGACGGTCCGGGCAATGATCTGGTCGGTCGGCTTCGGCCCGTACCGATGCCACATCACCCGCTCCAGGGCCCGCACTCCCTCGGGTGTGTCGACGGCCGCCCAGAGCCCGGTGAAGTCGCAGGTCGTCATCTCGAGGCCATGGTCGAGCATCCGCCGCCGCACGGCGGACCACGGCATCGCCGGTGTATCGGCGGTCGCGGCCAGGACGTCGGCGACGTGGACGGAGCTGAGGCCGGCGTCGACCGCGGCGTACTCCTTCAGGTCGGCTGCCAGCTCGAGCAGTCGGCCGTCGTCCGCCGTCCGCACCCGCACGGGGGGCACCCCTCCCAGGCCGCCCACCTGGCGCTGGGGGTCACGGTCGACGGCCAGCACGTTGCGGCCCGGTGCGGCCATCAGCCGCCGTACGTCGTCGGCCTCGAACACGTGGTCACCCATGACCACCAGGCACCGGTCCTCGTCGACCTGACGGAGGCCGGCCAGCACCGAGGTCGACGTGCCCTGCTGCCAGTCGGGGTTGACCACCAGCTCGACCGGGAGGCCGTGCGAGTGGATGGTCGCCGCCACGTCCTCGCTCCGGTAGCCGGCCACCACCACGATCCGGGTCACTCCTGCTTCGCGCAGCACCTTGACCGTGCGGTCGAGCAGGGTGACGCCGCCCACCCGGCGCAGCACCGTCGGCTGGAGGGAGCGGGAGCGGTGCTTCGACTCCGCGGTGACCACGACCGCACTGGTCGCCCGTGGCTGGGGAACGGTCTCCGTGCGCGGGTCCATGGCTGGAGTATGCGTCAGCACGTTGGTGAGGCCGTATGGATCGCCGCTGCGCGACATGGGCAGCGTCCTGGAAAGTGCTGAGACGGCGACGTGACGTTACTGCCGCGAATGCCGCCCCTCCCGCCATCGTGTTCGTTGCGACCTTTCGTTCAGGCTCGTCTGGTCGCGCTYGATCCACCTGGGATGCAGGCCCCGAGCTCGTCGACCACGTAAGAGGCCGCGGCACGTTGTGCCTGGATGCGACCCCGCGCACCATGGACGGGTGACCCAGTCAGCACCTGAGCCCGCCGACGACTACGAGGCGTGGCGTGACCTCCAGGACGTGCTTGAGGAGCGCGACCGCGAATGGTGGGCCGACCAGGGACCCGACGCTGAGGAATGACCCGCGAAGGTCGGCGCCGACGCAGTGGGACCGGGGGGATGACACTGCGCCGACGCAGGGGTGACCCGATCCTCCAAGATGGGGGGTGAGAAGCGAGCCGAGATGAGACTAGCCAGCGCTAGAACGCTGGCGCAGGAGAATGCGCATGTGCGGCAGGCGCGCGTCGTCGCCCTAGTGGAGACGCGCAGCCCGTCAGTCGCTTGGCGGCATGAGGGACGGTCACCCATGCGCGGGCAGGCGGGGGTATGACGCGCGTGAGCGCACGCTGCCTGCGGCATGACGAGACCGCGTTGCCCTCATCGCTCGTGCGGCATACCTGTCTGGTCTGCCTGCTGTGCGTTTGAGTCGTTGTCGGGTTGCAGAGTCGTCCCCGCCTCGACTATTCGCAGCCGCAGCGCGGCCTTGTCCCATTCTGGGAGCCAACAGGCCTCAACGCCATCGAGAGCGATCTGCACCATGTCGCTCCAGGTGTACTCAAACGCGCGCGCTACAGCTGCGTACTCCTGGCCGAGGTTCAGGTCACTGAGGGCGGGGTCGTCGGTGTTGACCGTCGCGAGCAGGCCAGCGTCGCGCATGCGGGGGTAGACATGGTCTTCCAGGCGGTCGAAGCAGCGTGCGATGACCACGTTGGAAGTCGGACAGACGGTGATCGGGATCTGCTCGTCGACCATACGGGCGGTGAGGTCCACATCATCGAGCACGGGGACGCCGTGGTCGATGCGCTCGAGGCCCAGGACATCGAGACACGCGGCGATGTCGGAGGCCGCGGAGTTCTCACCCTGGTGGCCGGTGAGACGGAGGCCGGCGGACCGGGCGAGATCATAGCCCGGGAGGAACGTGGTGGAGTCGATGCCGAGCTCGGTGGAGTCCATTCCGACCCCGATGACCCGCTCGCCCCCCGGGGCACCGGATGTCCGGAGCCCGGCGAGTTCCTTGACGAGGTCGCGGCCGGCCGCGGGCCCGAAGGCACGGTCCATGTCACCAATGAGCAGGCAGGTACTACCGGTCTCCTCCTCGGCGGCCGCGATGCCTTCGTCGAGTCCGGCCACGATGTCGCCGAGCTTTTGCCCCGCCACGAGGTGGCGGGTGGGGGTGAAGAAGCACTCCTGGTGAACCACTCCGTGAGCAGCGCTGTCGAGAACGGCTTCGTAGGCCAGACGTGTCCAGTCCGCACGCGTGCACAGCGTGGACTGCACCAGCCAGAACACGTCCAGAAACCCATCGAGCGAGTCGTACCGGTACAGCGCAGTCGGGTCCTCGGTGGGCAGCGGGATCCCGTTGACCCGTGCGAGTTCCACCACCGTGGAGGGCCGCATGGCACCCTCGATATGGCAATGCAGTTCGACCTTGGGCAACTCGTCGAGGGCCGCCGCGAGACCCGTCATGATTTCAGAATGGCACGACTGGTGCGGCCGTGGAATCCGCAGCACGCTCTGTGCACCGGAGATCACGTCATGCGTTCGGATTCGCACTCTCATCGGCTGTTCCGGTGGGCAGCGTGACGCCGGATCGCGGCGAGGTGGGCGCCGTCTACGCGACGCTAGGCGCCTTGCGCATCCCGGCAGCGCGGAGGCAGGCCGCCGCCGTCCTCGAAGAAATCTGTGTCGACCATGTGTTGAGCAGTTGCGCTACCGACACGAGCACGAAGGCCCCCGCCATGCATCTCTGCAGGTCAGGGGCCTTCAGTGGAGCCGCCTGTCAGAATCGAACTGACGACCTAATCATTACGAGTGATTCGCTCTACCGACTGAGCTAAGGCGGCGTGCTGCCCGGCTGGAGTCAGACCGGCCGGGCAACTGGAGAAGGATAACGCCCCACCGCACGGCGGTCGAAATCAGGCCGCGCCGCGTCGTCACCGGGACGCCCGGGGCGCTGACCGTCTCCGAGGGGGTGTGCCATCCCAGGGCGCCAGGCGGCACGATGACGTCATGGCCGCCCTCCCCACTCCTCGCGGCGCCGTGAGCGGCGCCCTCGTGTCCGCCCTCTCGGGCAACTTCCTCGAACGACTTCCCGCCTGGCCGGATCCGGACGAGGTCGAGCAACGCCGTACGGAGGACGACACCCTCGCCCTCTGGGTGCTGCACGAGCTCGCCTACCGGGGGTTCACCGACGTCGACGAGCGCTGGGAGTGGCACCCCGACCTGGTGGCCCTGCGCTGGCGCCTCGAGGGCGAGCTGGAGCAGCGGTTGCGCAAGCGGATGCCGGCCACCGATCGCAGCGGCGACCTGGTGAGGGACCTGTCCGACCTCATCGCCGGCGACGACGGTCCCTCGCTGGCGCGCCATCTTCAGCGGCACGGTTCCGTCGAGCAGGCGCACGACCTGCTGCGGCAGCGCTCGCTCTACCACCTCAAGGAGGCTGACCCGACGACCTGGGTGATCCCGCGGCTGGGAAGCGGCACCGCCAAGGCCGCGCTGGTCGAGGTCCAGTACGACGAGTACGGCGCGGGCGACCCGCGGCGCCTGCACCACCGGCTGTTCGCCCGCGGCATGGAGGCGTGCGGTCTGACCAGCGAGCCCAACGCGTACGTCGACGAGGCGATCACCGAGGTGCTCGAGCAGAACAACGCCACGTCCATGTTCGGCATGCACCGACGACTGCGCGGCGCGGCGCTGGGCCACTTCGCGGCCTTCGAGTCCACCAGCTCCGTGCCGTCGCGCCAGCTGGTGCAGGGATTCGAGCGTCTCGGGATTCCCCCCGAGATGCGGGCCTACTACGACGAGCACGTCGAGGCCGACTCAGTGCACGACCAGGTCGCGGTACGCGAGATCTGCGGCACCCTGGTGACCAATGAGCCGGCCCTGGCCGAGGACGTGCTCTTCGGAGCGTGGACCTGCCTGGACCTCGAGGCACACACGGCGACGGCCATGCTCGCGCGGTGGGGCGTCGCATGACTGGCGCGCAGCAGCCCGAGACCCGCGCCGACATCGTGCTGTGCCCCGACGGTCCCATGCTGGTGCGCGGCGAGGCGGTCATCGAGGACGCGGACGGCGTGCAGCACCGGACGACCCGGCCGGTGAGCGCGGTGTGCCGGTGCGGTCGCAGCGCCCGCGCGCCCTGGTGCGACGGCACGCACAAGCTGCTCCAGGACGCGCGCGACCGCTAGTCAGGCCCGGCGGAGGTGGACGACGACTCCGCGCTCGCCGTACCGGCGCGCCACCGGGCTGAAGCGCTCGTCGGCCAGCGCCCGGGCCTGGGCGTCGGTGCCGAGCTGGAGCAGCAGCGACCCGCCGGGATCGAGCGCCTCGGCCGCCGCGTCCAGGCACGCGCGCGCCACGTCGAGCCCGTCGGCGCCGCCGTCGATCGCGAGCACGGGGTCCTCGGGGAAGCGCCCGACCTCGGCGCGCGGCACCCAGGGCGGGTCGGCCACGACCAGGACGAACCGCTCGCCGGCGCCGACGCAGTCCTGGAGGCGGCCCTGTCGGACCTCGACGCGGTCGGCGAGTCCGTTGGCCTCGGCGTTGAGCTCGGCCCAGCGGCAGGCGCTCGGGTCGGCGTCCACCGCCACCAGCAGGCGGTCGTTGCCGACCAGGGACATCAGCCCGATGTGGCCCGCGCCGGTGCACAGCTCGAGGACCGGTCCGGGCGGGGCGTCGGCGAGGACCTCGCGCGCCCACTCCGACTGGAGCAGCACCCACGGGCGCGGTTCGAGCACGGACTCGTCGTAGCCGATGGTGAGCGACCCGAAGGTCATCGAACGAGGCATCTCGGCGTCTCCCGACTCAGCAGTCCGTGGGGTCGGCCGRCACCGTGCCGTCGAGGAGGTAGTCCTCGATGGCGGTGTCCACGCACTCGTTGCCCGAGTTGTACGCCGTGTGGCCGTCGCCGTCGCGCCGCAGCAGCACGCCGGAGTCGAGCTGGGCGGCGAGCGCCTCGGCCCACTTCAGCGGGGTCGCGGGGTCGCGGGTCGTGCCCGTGACCAGGATCGGGGCGGCGCCCTCGCCGCGGATGTCGAGCGGCTTCTCGGTGGCGCGGAGCGGGAAGCCGCTGCACGTGGTCAGCGACCAGGCGAAGATCCGGCCGAAGGTCGGTGAGGCCTCCTCGTAAGCGGGATAGGAGCTGCGCACCGCGTCGAACGGCACCGAGGACGGGTCGTCGAGGCAGTTGATGGTCACGTTGGCCTCCGTGCTGTTGTCCGCGTAGTCGTCCTCGCCCCGCGAGGAGTAGAGGTCGGCCAGCTCGAGCAGCGCCTGGCCGTTGCCGTCGAGGGCGCTGCCCAGCGCGGCGCTCAGGATGAACCAGTAGTCGCGGTTGTAGAGCGGCGCCACGATCCCGTAGAACGCGTTGCCGATCGCGAGGTCGCGGTCGCTGCTGGTGGGCAGCGGGGACTCCTCGATGTCGGCCAGCAGCCCGTCGATCGTCGCCAGTCCCTCCTCGACGCTGTCGCCGAGGAAGCACGACTCGGTGGTGTCGATGCAGTTCTGCACGTAGGCCCGCAGCGCGGTCTCGAACCCGGCGGCCTGCTCGAGTCCCAGCTGGCGGTTGTCGAGGGACACGTCGACCGCCCCGTCGAGCACGAAGCGCCCGACCCGGTCGGGGAAGAGCTCGGCGTAGGTCGCGCCCAGCTTGGTGCCGTACGACGCCCCCAGGTAGGTGAGCGTCGACTCCCCCAGCGCGGCGCGCAGCACGTCCATGTCCCGGGCGGCCTCGATGGTCGACACGTGCCGGGCCACCTCGCCCGAGGCGGCGCAGCCGGCACCGAAGGCACGGACGTCGGCGGCGTACTGCTCCTCCTCGGCCGCGTCGTCCGGGTCCGGGTCGCCGGCGATATAGGCGTCGAGCTCGTCGTCGCTCAGGCAGTCGACCGGGCTGGAGTCACCGGTCCCCCGCGGATCGAAGCCGACGACGTCGAAGGCTCGCAGCAACGGCTCGCGAAGGACCTGGCCGGCGGCGGCCGCGTAGTCCGTGCCCGGCGCACCGGGGCCGCCGGGGTTGACCACCAGCGAGCCCTGCGCCTCGTCGGTCGCGGGCACCCGCAGCAGCGCGAGGTCGAGGGTGTCGCCCCCGGGGTCGCGGTAGTCGACGGGCACCTCGAGGGTCGCGCAGTCGCGGTCGCCCTCGCACGAGGACCAGTCGATCTCCTGGTCGTAGAAGGCCTGCAGGTCGACCGACGGCGCCCGGCGTGCGTCGGCATCGTCGCGGGCCGGCGCCCGCTGCGACGAACGGCTCGGCCCCGAGGAGCTGGAGTCCGCGAACGAGCTCCAGATGACGACCGCGCCGGTGCCGACGGCGAGGAGCACCAGCGCGACGACCAGCACCACTGCCACGAGCTTCTTCATCGGCCTGACCCCGTCGGCAGCCTGAGCGCCACCATCATCGACTCGAGCGCCAGCTGCGGCGGCACGTTGAACTCCAGCATCTGCTCGCGTGCGGCGAAGATCGCGTCGATCATCACCAGCAGCTGCTCGGGCGTCGCCACCCGCGCCAGCTGGGCGACGTCGGCCCGGATCTCCTCGTTGACCAGGTCGCCGGGGGCACCGACCGACACCGCGATCGCGTCACGGTAGACGGACACGAGGTCCATCAGCGCCCGGTCGACCACGTCCAGCACGCGTCGCTTGGCCCGGGTCTTCTGACCCTTCTCGAGGGCGTTGAGGGCCGGGGCGTACTCCCGCGGCCGGCGGCCGCGGGCCTCCACGCCGTACGCCGTGTCGAGGTCGACCTTCTCGCGGGCGTCCAGGTCGGCGGTCTGCACCTCGGCCTCGACCTTGCTCACCTCGTGGACGTTGGTGGCCGCCGTCATGCAGGCGCCGAGCGTGGTCAGGCGGGCGGGGAGCGACACGACCTCGCGGCGGCGGCGCCGCGTCTCCTCGTCGCGTGCCAGCGCCCGGGCGCGACCGATGTGCCCCTGGCTGGCCCGGGCCGCGTGGGCGGCGAGCTCCTCGCCCACCCCGACCGAGCGGACCAGGAAGGCGGCGACGTCGACGGCCGTCGGGGTCGTGAGCGACACCAGCCGGCACCGGGACCGGATGGTCGGCAGGACGTCCTCGGTCGTCGGCGCGCAGAGCAGCCACACGGTCCGCGCCGTCGGCTCCTCGATCGCCTTGAGCAGCGCGTTGCAGGCCTGGTCGGTCAGCCGGTCGGAGTCCTCGACGATCATCACCTGCCACCGATCGCCGGCCGGGGCGAGGGCGCTGCTGCGGACCAGGTCGCGCACCTCGTCCACGCCGATCGACAGCTTCTCGGTGCGGACCACCTTGACGTCGGCATGGCTGCCGCCCAGGACGGTGCGGCACGACTTGCAGGTGCCGCAGCCGGTGCCGGTCTCGCACTGGAGCGCCGCCGCGAAGGCGATCGCCGCGTTGGAGCGGCCCGAGCCCGGTGGCCCGGTGAAGAGCCACGCGTGGGTCATCCCGTCGCCGCCGGCGGCCCGGCTCAACGACTCGATGACCGGACGCTGGCCGACGAGGTCGTCCCAGACGCTGCCGGACGAGGCCCGGCCCGAGGGAGCGCTCACGGCAGCAGCACCTCGACCCGCGCGCGGATGGCCTCCGCGATCTCCTCGACCGGGGCGCGGGCGTCCAGCACGACGTAGTGGTCGGGGTCGGCGCCCGCGAGGTCGAGGAAGCCCTGCCGCACCCGCTGGTGGAACTCCACGGACTCGCCCTCGATCCGGTCGCGCTCGGTGAAGCGGCCCAGGCCGGCCTCCGGCGCCAGGTCCAGCACGACGGTCAGGTGCGGTCGCAGGTCGCCCGTCGCCCAGCGGTTGACCCGCTCCACGTCGGCGACCAGCAGGTCGCGGCCGGCCCCCTGGTAGGCGAGCGAGGAGTCGACGTACCGGTCGGTGATGACGACCTCGCCCCGGGCCAGCGCCGGGAGCACGACGGTGTCGACGTGCTCGGCCTTGTCCGCGGCGTACAGCAGCGCCTCGGTGCGGTGCGAGAGCTCGCCGGTCTCGGGGCTGAGGACGATCTGCCGCAGCGCCTTGCCGACCTCGGTGTCACCGGGCTCGAACGTGAGGAGCACCGCGTGGCCGCGCTCCTCCAGCCAGGTGGCCAGTAGCCGGGACTGGGTCGACTTGCCCGCACCCTCGCCGCCCTCGAAGCACACGAAGACGCCGGTGTCGGCATAGACGCGTCTGCTCACGCGCACACCCTACGGG
>NZ_JBFUMD010000019.1:0-17195 GCF_054049555.1 Nocardioides sp. P5_C9_2 | reverse complement strand
TTGGGGTCGTAGCTCGACAGCGTGGTCGCGCCGTCGATGCGCACGCTGAAGCGGCGCGTCGTCGTCGACCGGCTGGCGAAGTAGAGGCGCACCTGGGCGGTGGTGCCGGCGGGGACCGGGAGGGCCCACTGCATGTCGGTGCCCCCGCTGGGGTCGTAGCGCTCGGAGGTCCAGATGCCGAGCGGCGTGGTGGCGGGGACGTTGACCAGGTTGGCTGCGGTGAGGGCGCTCCGGGTGGCGGTCAGGCTGCCGGTGTTGTGCAGGCTGCTCGAGGTCGCCGTGTCGGCGACCCAGTCGGGACCGCTGTCGAGCGAGGCGATCGCCGCCCCGCCGGCGTTGACCCGGTACAGCACGTTGCTGGTCGCCACGGGGGCGCCGACGTACACGTTGCCGGGCAGCGAGCCGGTGGACTTCGAGGCGGTGGCGGAGCCCTCGTCGTAGGGGAAGAACGCGATCCGGGGGCGCTGGTAGCGGTTGTCACCGATGAAGTCGGTGTCGCTGACGACCCACACCCCGGCGTCGGTCTCGTAGATCTCGTACGCCGCCTCGCCGCGCGGGTTGCGTCCGGGGTTCCACGTGAGCGGTATCCCGCTCTGCGGGTCGAGTGCCGAGAGCCCGGGCCGCGGTACGGCGCCCTGGGCGGCGCGGTCGGACCCGCTGGGGTTGTTCGACCAGCGGTTGTGGCCCCCGATGTAGACCGCGGCCTGCGTGATCTCGACGCCCCACAGGGTGTCGCCGCCGGAGGGGTTGGTCCAGGTCGGGGTCAGGGAGGTCCCGACGGCATACGTCTCGAAGCGGGCGGCGGTGTCGCAGAGCGTGCCCGAGTGCGGCCCACCGGTCGTGGCGATGACGAAGAACGACCCGTCCGGCGACATCTCGACGTCGCGCATGTAGCTGTCGAAGGCGTTGGGGGAGCAGATCGGCGTGTACAGCGTGGTGTACCAGGTCGGGGACACCGTGGCCCGGTCGCCGGTGAGGTCGATCATCACGATCTGGTCGCGGGCGACGCCGTCCACGGTCCGGAAGTTGCCCACCACGACCATGCGGTCACCCGCAGGGGACAGCGCGGACTCGCGCGGTCCGATGGGCGCCTTGGCGCCCGTGCCGGTGTTGTGGTTGCCAGCGGCGACGAGGTTCATGAACGGGTCGACCGCGCCGGTGGTGGCGTTGAGCGTGGCGAACTGTCCTGCGCTCGCACCCCCGATGCTCTTGAAGAAGCCGCCGATGAACAGCCGGTTGTTCGGCAGGAGCTCCATCGTCTCGATGCCGCCCGCGGTGCTGGGGGCCTTGAACGACGAGACGGCCTGCCCGGTCGCGATGTCGAGCAGCTGGAGGTGGTTGGGGCCCTTGCCGTTGATCTTGGTGAAGTCGCCGGCGACGTACACCGTGGTGGGCGTCGGACCGGGCAGCAGCTGTTGCACCTCACCGTCGACCGTGGGGTTGAACGTCTGGCTCACCAGCCCGGTGGTCGCGTCGAAGGCGAACAGGTTCTGGCGCGCGGCGGGGGTGCCGTTCATCGGGTCGGCCACGCGGGTGAAGAAGCCGCCGGCGATCATCGTGTTGCCGACCTGGACGATCTTGTTGACGCGCCCGTCGAGCACCCACGGCGTCTTCCTGCTGGGGACGTCCCCCGGCATCTGGTTCGCGGCGGGCGCAGCGGCCGCGGCGGCCGCCGGAGCCGCCGCCACCAGGGGCGTGGCGGCCTGGGCCGCGGGGGTGAGGGGGCCGACCGAGAGAGTGAGGGCAAGGCCCGCCACCAGGGCGAGCAGCTGTCGTGGCCGCACGTGTGTCTCCAGACGTTCAGTAGGGGGTCGGCCCGACAGCAGCAGCTGGCGGAGCCCGCGGGTCAATCTCTCCGCGAGCCGCCGTGGGCGGGAGGAGTGGAGGCTGAACTGACCACAATTGGGGAGGTCTCGCGGTCGGGCTTCGCCACCCGGAGGCCGCCGGGCCGGTACGTGGGGTCCTCGACCTGGTCGAGGGTCGGCGCGCCGAACATGGGCAGTCCGGTGGTGCGGCGCAGGCCGCCCCAGACCAGCGGGAGCAGCACGACCATGACGAGTCCCACGACGGCGACGAGCACGGGATGCGTGTCGTGCTCGTCGGCCCCGAGCGGCGCCCATCCCGCCTTGTCGAGCAGGGCGACGCCCGACATGGTGAGGACCACGACGATGCCGCGACGGATGATCGACTGGGGGACCCGTGGCGCGATCAGGCTGCCGAGGACGGTGCCCGGCACGGAGCCGAGCACCAGGGGGATGGTGAGGGCCCAGTCGAGCCCGTGCAGGGCGATGTTGGAGATCGCGGCGGCGAGCACCAGCGGGACCGCCTGCACCAGGTCGGTTCCCACGAGGCGGACGGCCGAGAGGCCGGGGTAGAGCATCAGCAGGGCGATCATGATGACCGAGCCCGAGCCGACACTGGTGATGCCGACGAGCAGACCGCCGAGGGCGCCGACGAGCAGCGTGGGGACGGGCCGGATCGTGGGGTCGGTGTCTCCTGCACGGACGCCGGTGCGCATCCGCCGCAGGTTGATGTAGAGACGCAGGGCGTACGTCGCGGCCGCGAAGAGGAGCGCGAAGCCGATGCAGAGCTTCAGGGTGCGATCGAGGGCGCCGGGAGGGGCGAGCCGGTTGATCAGGTGAGGTCCGAGCAGCGCCATCGGGACCGAGCCGACCACCAGCCAGCCGGCCAGCCGCAGGTTGGGGGAGCCGGTGCGCTTGTGCACGATCGCCCCGCCGGTCTTGTAGACGGCGGCGGCCGTGAGGTCGGCCGTGACCACCGTCGCGGCGTCGCCCACACCGAGGAAGATCAGGGCCGGCGTCATCAGTGCCCCGCCGCCCATGCCCGTGAGGCCGACGACCACGCCCACGAGGAATCCCGCCAGGAAGATCGCGGCGAAGGTGCCGGCGACGATGTCGGAGAGGGCCACCGGCTCAGCTGCCCCGGGTGGCGAGGACCATGCCGGCCTCGAGTTGCTTTGCCATGATGTGACCCCCCTCTGGGCGATGGGCCGGCCACGGCACGCGGTCGGCAGCGCGTCGGCCCGAGGCCGCCGCGGCGGGCTCCATCTCATCCAGTCGAGGGACTCCACCGGTGTGGCGGCGGGAAATGACCCACATGTTGGGGAGGCAGAGGCGCAACGGCACGGGCACGACCCGCGTCGATGCGTGGTGACTCCGGAACCTGAGCCGGGCGGGTCATCGATATGGGTGATAGAGCCGCGAACACGCCGCTGACTCTTCGCCCGTCCTTTTACGTTCCCGTCAGGCTGCCTGCGTCGGCAGCCCTTCCGTTGTGAGGAGTGCAGGGATGAACCGTTCTCAGGCAGTCGTGCGATCGGGGCGCACGTCGTCAGTTCTTGTCGCCGTGGGCGCCACCGTGGCGTCCATGTTGGCGATCCTCGGGCTCGGCACTGCGCCAGCCTCCGCGGCCGACACCATCGCGTTCCGCGCCTCGGCGCAGGGAGCCTTCAACCAGTCGACCGCACGGCTCGTCATCCCGGCGGCGGTGCGTGAGACCGACGGCATGCTGCTCTTCGTCACCACCAACGTCGCGAACGCCATCACCGTGCCGCCGGCGGGCTGGACCCTCGAGGGCACCCGGACGTCGGGCACGGACACCCAGACCACGCTCTACACCAAGGTCGCCGCGGCGAACGACGCCGGGCGCAATGCCGCCGTCACGTTCTCGGCGACGACCAAGGCCACGATGAACCTGGTGGCGTACGACGGCACCGCCGCCGACCCGGTCGCCGTCGCCGCCTCGACGGCCGAGACCACCAGTCGTGCGACGCACACGACTCCCGGTGCGAGCGTGACGACCGCCGGCTCGGTCGTCGTCTCGTACTGGGCGGAGAAGTCGGGCTCGCTCACCACCGGCTGGACGACCCCCGCGGGACAGACCTCGCGCGGCGTCGCCCTCGGCACGGGCGCCGGACGGATCACCGCGATGGCCACCGACCCCAACGCCCCGGCTGCCGCGGGCACGAGCGCCGGTGTCACCGCGACGTCGGCCGTGGCGAGCGCCAAGGCGACCATGTGGTCCGTCGTGCTCCAGCCCGACCCCGGTGCCAACCCCAACGTCGCCCCCGTGGCGTCCTTCACCGTCAGCTGCCCGCAGGCCACCTGCACGGTCGACGCCTCGGGCTCCACCGACACGGCGCCGGGAACGGTGGCCTCCTACGCCTGGGACTTCGGCGACGGCACCACCGGGACCGGCGTGTCCACCACCCACACCTACGCGACCGGCGGGTCCAAGACGATCACGCTGAGGGTCACCGACAACCAGGGCCTGACCTCGGCGCCGGCCACCCGGACGGCGACCCCGACGGTGGCCACCGTCCCGTCCTCCGGTCAGCCCAACCACAACCGGCTCGTGCCGGACCAGCCGCGTGCCAACACCCCGCGCATCAGCAACGGTGAGATCTGGGACATCGAGGTCGTGCCGTCGCTGAACCGGGTGTTCATCGCCGGCAACTTCACGTCGCTGGCCAACACCGTCACCCCCACGACGACGATCAACCAGGCGGGGCTGGCGAGCTACAACTACCAGACCGGGCTCATCGACACGAGCTTCCGCCCGACGTTCAACGGTGGTGTGTCGGCGGTCGAGGCGAGCCCGGACGGCACCAAGCTCTTCGTCGCCGGCTCGTTCAACACCGTCAACGGCGTCGCCAAGCAGAAGGTCGCGAGCCTCAACCTCACGACCGGTGCGCCGCTGAGCACCTTCGCCTTCACCAACAACACCAACAACCAGGTCCAGTCGCTCGCCGCGACCAACTCGACGCTCTACGTGGGCGGTCGGTACACCCGCATCAACGGAGTGCTCCGCACGGGCCTGGCCGCGGTCAACGCCGCGTCGGGCGTCGTCGACCAGGGATTCGACAACCAGATCGCCGGCGGCATCGGCGTCAACGGCCAGCTCGGCGTACCGCAGCTCAAGCTCACCCACGACGGGACCAAGCTGCTGGTGGTGCACACCGGCCGCAGGATCGACGGCCAGGACCGGCTCGGCATGGCCATCATCGACACGGCCACCAAGGAGCTCCTGCCGTGGCGCAGCACCCTGTGGGACGACAACCTGGCCCGCGTCGGTGGCGTCACCCGCATCTACGGCGCGGACGTCGCTCCCGACGACTCCTACTTCGTGGTCACCAGCGGCTCGGGAGGCGACGCGCCGCCGATCAGCGACACCGCGATCGCCTACCCCCTGAACGGCACCTCCCTCCAGAGCTCGGACGTGCAGCCGCTGTGGATCTCGCGGCACTTCGACAGCATCTACTCGGTGGCCATCACCGAGGTCGCGGTCTACGTCGGTGGCCACTTCCAGTTCGTCGAGTCCCCGACCTCCAACGACCCGTACCCGGGACTCACCAACGTCGGCTACGGCACCGGACAGGGTCTCGCCGGCTACGGCCTGGGCGACCAGGTCGTCCGTCGTGACCACATCGCGGCACTCAGCCCCACCAACGGGAAGTCCCTGGAGTGGAACCCGCTCGACGGCTCCAACTCGTTCGAGGGCAACAAGGCCATGGAGGCCACCCCCCGCGGGCTGTTCATCGGCGGCGACGGCATGTACCAGGGCGGGGTCAGGACCGGCCGCGTGGCGTTCTACGACCTCAACACCGTGGCCAACCCGCCGGCGCTGCCCGACACGACGATCACCACGCCCATCGAGGGCCGCGTGGTCGCCAACAAGACGCCGTTCGAGGTCACCGGCACGGCGCGGGTCGCCACGGGCACCGTCGGTCGTGTGCAGGTGCAGATCACCGACCGCGACAGCGGCCGGTACCTCACCGCGGACAACACGTGGAGCACGACCGTCACGTCGATCAACGCGACCCTCGGCGGAACCGGCACCACCCGGACCTGGTCGCTCGGCAACCGCGTGATCGACGTCAACCGGCGCCTGCTGGTCTCGGCCCAGGCGTTCACGGCGGCCACCGGTGGCACCGGCGACAGCACGCGTGCCACCAAGCGGTTCGAGTCCTTCAGCACCGACGACCAGACCCCGAGCACCAACATCACGGGGCCGAGCGGCATCCAGACGTCGACCAGCTTCACCGTGACCGGTACCGGCACCGACGACGTCGGGGTCAACTCCGTCACGCTGTTCTTCCAGGACGCGCAGGGCCGCTACCTGCAGAACGACGGCACGGTGGACAGCATCTACAACACCTTCCGGGTCACCCCGGACGTGATCGGTGCCCCCGCGGCGACGTGGTCCTACGACGTGGTCCTGCCCCACGAGGGTGTGTGGCGCGGCGGGGCGATCGCGGTCGACACGGCCGGCCAGTCCGACCTGCGCAGCGCGACGCGTGACTGGACCGTGGACTCCAACGCGGTCGCTCCCACGGTCGCGATCCAGGACCCTGTCCCGATGACGCCGCCGTTCGCGGTCCCCGCCGTCACCGTCGAGCCGGGTGGGCGCCTGACCTTCGCGGGGTCGGCGTCCGACGACGAGGGGCTCAGGAACGTCGAGATCAGCCTGCGCAACACCTCCACCGGCGAGAACCTGGGCGCCGACTGCAGCTGGGGAGCCCAGGTGAGTGCCGGCCAGTGCCGGGTCTCGCCCGTGGACATCGCCGGGTCCAACTACAGCTGGACCTGGACCACCCCGTTCAACCTGTCGGCCGGCACCTACAGCTTCACCGTGCGGGCGACCGACGACGACGACCTCACCACCTCGTCGACCAACCAGGGCAGGTTGACCGTCACCGCGCAGATCGCCGGCGACCTTCCCCCGAACGCGAACATGACGTTCGTGGCGCCGACCGACGAGTCGCTGACGGTCAACCTGGCCGGGGACGCCACGGACGACGTCGGCGTCGAGAGCGTGCGGGTGTCCTTGCAGGACCGCGACACCGGTCGCTACCTGCAGGCCAACGGCGCCATGGCGGCGACCATCGCCTACCGCAACGCCACCCTGGCGACGCCCAACGCGGTCAGCACGACCTGGTCGCTCCCCGCCATCACGCTGCCGTCCGGAGGCAACTGGCGCTTCACTGCCATCGCCTTCGACACCCGCGGCCAGCAGGACCCGAGCGTGGCCACCGGTGCGTACGCGGCCTACCCGGGTGACGGTCCGCCGACGCTCAACGACGCCCTGGCGCAGCCGTCCAACGGGGCCACGTTCTCCGACGGCAAGATCGTCGTCAACGGTCGCGCCGAGGACGCTGCGGACGCCTTCGCCAGCATCGCCTCGGTCCAGGTCGCGGTCGTCAACGCCGCGGGCCAGTACATGAGCTCGACGGGGACGTTCACCAGCACCACGGAGAGCTTCCGCACGGCCTTCCTCAACAGCCCGGGAAGCGTGGGGTCCAACTACTCCTACACGACCCCGGTCATCCCGAGCGGGACCTACAGCGTCATCGTCCGGCCGGTCGACGTCCACAACCAGGTCATGGTCGCGCCCAAGACGTCGACGGGGATCGTCGTCTCCGCGCCGGCCAACAACCCGCCGGTGCCGAGCTTCACCTACACGTGCAACCAGAACGTGTGCACGTTCGACGGGCGTGGCTCGACCGACGAGAACGCCGCCTCGCTGACGTACTCCTGGAACTTCGGCACCCAGGGGACGGCGACCGGCGCACTCCCGAACAAGACCTTCACGGCTCCGGGCACCTTCCCGGTCACCCTGACGGTCAAGGACGAGTGGCAGGTCTCGGTCACCTCGGCCGCCCAGAACGTGACGATCGCCGAGCCGGCGGGCAACTCCGCCCCGGTCCCGACCTTCGTCCAGAGCTGCTCGGGACTGACCTGCTCGGTGAGCAGCGCCGGCACCGCCGACCCCAACACGGGTGACGTCATCGCCTACTCGTGGAACTGGGGCGACGGGACGCCCGTCAGCACCGGGGCGTCCCCGGCAGCGCACGTCTACGCGGCCGCGGGCAGCTACACGATCACGCTCACCACGACGGACGGCTGGGGCAAGACCGCCTCGACCACCCGGACCGTGACCCTGTCGGAGCCCGCCGGGAACACCGCCCCGAGCGCCACCTTCACGGTCACCTGCACCTCGTTCACGGTGTGCCAGACCAACAGCGCAGGGACGGCGGACCCCCAGGGGGACGCGATGCGCTACTCCTACGACTGGGCCGACGGGACGACGCCCAGCACCACGGCCAGCCCCGCCCACACCTACGCCTCGCCGGGCACGTACCAGATCGTCCTGACGGTCACCGACGTGTGGGGCAAGGTGGGGACGGCGACCCGCACGGTGACGATCACCGAGCCGGCGAGCAACGCCGCACCGACCGCGGTCATCGCCTCCGGCTCCTGCACCACCGTCAACACGACGTGCACCATCGTGGCGACGGGGAGCAGCGATCCCGACACCGCGAGCGGGGACGCCATCCGCAACTACGTCTGGAGCTGGGGTGACGGGACGGCGGACACCACCGGCACGTCGGCCACCCAGGCGCACGTGTTCCCGACGCCCGGGACCTACACGGTCACCCTCCGGGTGCTCGACAAGTGGGGACGGGCGAGTGCCCCGGTCACCATCTCGGCGACCACGGCCGCGGCGCCGGCCGGCAACAACGGGCCGACGGTCGTCTTCAACCAGCCCTCCTGCACCGGGCGCACCTGCTCGGTGAGCAGCTCGGGGTCCGCGGACGCGGACGGCGGCATCAGGAACTACACCTGGACGTGGGGGGACGGGACCGCGGACACCGTGACCACGTCCACCAACACCCAGAGCCACGTGTATGCGGCGGCGGGCTCCTACACCATCAGGCTGGTGGTGACGGACAACTGGGGCACGGCGACCACGGTGACGCGGACGGTGACGATCACCTGACCGAGCACGTCACCGGTGGAGGGGCTGCGGACGACTCGTCCGCAGTCCCTCCGCCACGCCGGGGCTGTCCGAAATTTGACACCCTCGAAGGGCCGTCCCTTACCGTTCCTTGGGTTCAGGGACCCCCAGCGCGATCCGACCCGCCCCTGTTTCTCCGTGGTCGGAGGCGGTTGAGCGCCGGCGCGGACGTGGGTGTCCACACTCGTCTCCTGCTGACCATCCCCCCGAAGGGTCAACTCGTGCACTCAGTTTCACGTCGTTCCATGCTCCGTCTCGTCGGCGGTGTCGCCGGCACCACAGGTCTGCTCGGCGCCGGGCAGCTCGCTCCGRCCCAGGCCGCCCAGAGCAAGGTCCAGGCGCGCCTCCACAGCACCACGGTGCAGTCGGGCGGCCGCCTCACCCTCCACGTCTCCGAGAACCTCTCGCAGGCCCGCAAGATCAAGGTCCGCGACAGCGAGGGGCTCGTGTGGAAGCGGATCGTCCGCAAGCCGCGCTACCAGGTGTGGACCGCCACGGCCTCGCAGCCGGGTCCGGGCACCGTGACCGTCGTGACCCGCCGCGCCGACGGCAAGGTCTTCCGCAACCGCCTGGACTACGAGGTGAGCAGCGCAGCCACGCCGAGCAGCGCCGGGTCGCTCGCCGGCGCCGCGCTGGTCGGGATGAGCGCGATGCCGGAGCAGTGGAGCCAGAAGGTGRCCGAGGTGGGGCCGGGCGTGTCCGCGCGTCGTATCTTCGCGGACCTCGCCAGCGGCCCGACCAGCCAGATCAAGCTCGTCGAGGAGGCGCACGCGGCGGGCATGCTGCCCGTCATCTCCTACAAGGTCGGCGGCGACGTCGCGGGAGCCATCGCTGGCAAGTACAACGCCGCGGCCGAGCAGGCCGCCGCCAAGCTGGCCTCCTACGGCCTGCCGACGGCGGTCACCATCTGGCACGAGCCCTACACGGACATGACCGGGGCGCAGTACGCCGCCATGCACCAGCAGCTGATGCCGATCTTCAAGCGTGGCGAGCTGCGGGTGGGCCCCATCCTCAACGGATGGCTCCTCGACAACCAGGTCTCGACGTTCGAGACGTTCTGCCCCGATGAGATGTTCGGTCTCTGGGACTGGGTCGGCATCGACACCTACGAGGCCGGGACCATGTCGAACCCCGGCAAGGTCAAGCCCGGCGAGCGGATCCCGGCCCTGTCCTCCTACCTCGCCTCGCGTGGCGTCGACCTGCCCATCGGTGTCGGCGAGTACAACGGCTACTCCGCCGAGACGATCGCCGCGGCGGGCGAGGCCCTGCTGACCACGCCGAACGTCTGGTTCGGCTGCCTGTGGAACGTCACCGGTGGCGTCGGCGTGGAGCTCAGCGGCGACCGTCTGGACGCCTTCCGGGCCACCGTCGCCGACCCCCGCGCCGGCTCTCTCTGAGGGTGAGACGGGCTTTGCCCAAACTGGGGTAAGTCGCCATCGATTCGGGCGACGCAGCGATGGTCGCGGGAAAGGTCTTTCACGTCCCGTGAACGGATCGGTCGAACACCCACCCGTTGGGCAGCAGTGGCGTCACCCGGGTGTTCGGCCTGAGGCGGTCGTGGGTCGGCAAGTAGGTCCCCACGGACATCTGGAAGGCAGCTCCCCGATGACATCACTCTCACGCCGCTCCGCCCTTCGACTCGCCGCCGGGGCAGGTGGTGCGGTCGGCCTGCTCGGCGCGGGTGCCGTGACTGCCACCGGGGCCTCGCCAGGCGTCCGGGTCGAGCTCTCCAGCACCGAGGTCGCCGTGGGCGAGACCCTCACGGTGTGGGTGAGCGCCGACCTGGCTGCGATCCGTCGGGTGCTCGTCCTCGACACCATGTCCACCGTGTGGGTCCCGGGCCAGGTGGTCGCCCGCGCGCCCCAGGTCTGGACGGGGGTGCCGACCCAGCCCGGAGCGGCGCAGGTCGTCGTGATGACCGAGCGGTACGGCGGGGTGTGGTACGTCGACTTCTTCGACTACTCGGTGACCGGTGTCGCACTCGGCGCCGCGCTCATCGGCATGAGCGCGATGCCCGACGAGTGGAGCCAGAAGGCGGCCGAGGTCGGCCCCGGCATCTCCGCGCGTCGTATCTTCGCCGACCTGGCCAGCGGCCCGACCAACCAGATCAAGCTCGTCGAGGAGGCACACGCGGCCGGCATGCTGCCCGTCATCTCCTACAAGGTCGGCAGCGACGTCTCGGGAGCGATCGCCGGCAGGTTCGACGCAGCGGCCGAGCAGGCCGCCGACGCGCTGGCCTCCTACGGTCTGCCGACCGCGGTCACGATCTGGCACGAGCCGTACACGGACATGACCGGTGCGCAGTTCGCCGCGATGCACCGGCAGCTGATGCCGATCTTCAAGCGCGACGAGCTGCGGGTGGGCCCCATCCTCAACGGATGGCTCCTCGACAACCAGGTCTCCACCTTCGAGACGTTCTGCCCCGATGACCTGTTCGAGGTCTGGGACTGGTTCGGCATCGACACCTACGAGGCCGGAAGCATGTCCGACCCCGGCAAGGTGAAGCCCGGTGACCGGATCACGGCCCTGTCCGCCTACCTGGTCTCCCGCGGGTACGACCTCCCGATAGGTGTGGGCGAGTACAACGGCCACACCGCCGAGACGATCGCCGCAGCGGGCGAGGCCCTGCTGACCACGCCGAACGTCTGGTTCGGCTGCCTGTGGAACGTCACCGGCGGCGTCGGCGTCGAGCTCAGCGGCGACCGTCTGGACGCCTTCCGGGCCACCGTCGCCGACCCGCGGGCGGGAAGCCCGCTCACCACCTAGCCAGCGAACCCGTGCCCCTCCGGGGGCCGGTCGCCTGGATGACCCGGCAGGGAGGAGATCCCCCGCCGGGTCATCTGTGTGCCTCGGGTCCGCCTCAGCGAGGTACGACGTTCGCCGACCGGGCTGACGGCAGGCTGGTCCCGATGGAGTTGATGGCGACGACCTCGAAGCGGTAGTTGCCCGCGGCCAGGGTGAACTCGCGCTGCTTCACCAGCGGCCCCAGCACTCGCGACGTCGTACGGGACAGCACCGTGGCATCGGCTGCGGTGGAGCTCATCCGCAGGGCGGTGACCTGGTAGCCGGTGATGGCGGAGCCTCCCGTGCTGGTCGGCGGGGTCCACCGCGCGGTGGCGGTCAGGGCTCCTCCGACGGCTCCCTGCACCGGGGTTCCGATGACGGGCGGACCGGGAACGGTGGCGGCACTCGACGGCGTCACGGCGTTGGACAGCGCCGAGCTGGCGCCGGTCCCGGCGCTGTTGGTGGCGGCGACCTGGAGGAGGTAGCTGGTGCCGTTGGTCAGTCCCGTGACGGTGAGGCTCCTGGCCGTGGCGCCGGCGGGCCGGAGGGCACCCACCTGCGTCCCGGCGGCATTGACGACGCGGACCTGGTAGCCCGTGATCGCCGACCCGCCGTCGGCGGAGGGCGCGGTCCAGGTGAGGGTCGCGGTGGTGTTGCCCGCCGTGGCAGTGCCGACGGTGGGTGCGCCGGGAGCGGTGATGACGGTGCCGCCGCTGGTGGAGCCGGGAGTGCCCCCACCCGTGGACAGGGCCCAACTGGCGCCGTTGTCGTTGTCGGCGGCAGGGTTGGTCAGCTCCAGGGACTGGCCGCTGGTGGGGGTGGGCCAGCCGGCGCCGCCGTAGGTGAGGGTGTCCGCGACGGATCCGTCGGGCCGGCCCAACGTGAGAGTGCCGGTGGCGGCCAGGGCGCCCGAGTAGCGGTCGCCCACGAAGACCGTGGAGCCGTAGGTGCTGCGGAAGGCGGGGTCGTCGGCGATGAACGTCATGGTCTGCTGGGGCAGGATGACCGTGCCGGGTTGAACGGTGAGGGTGGGGCCGCCGGCGAGGGTCCAGCCGGAGAGGTCGATCGCCTGCGGGTTGGGGTTGTACAGCTCCACGAACTCGGCGGTGTCGCCGCCGGTGGGGGAGTGCTGGATCTCGTTGATCACCATGGCGGGGGTGGCCGGCTGGTTGCCCGGCACCCGGGGGTCCGAGGCGAAGGTCGTGCGGCGGGACGCGATGTCCGAGAAGAGCCACTGGCGGTACTTGGTGAAGCTCGGGCTCGTGGGGTAGGGCCAGGCCGAGTAGTCGAGGGTGATGACGGACTGGGCAGGTCCGACGCGGGCGTCGTACAGCGCCTCCATGCGTCCGGGCGCCAAGATGTCGTTGACCAGGGTCCGCAGGCGCCGGAAGTACATCTCACGCCACTGGGGCACGGCGAGCAGCGCGACCATGAGTGCACTGGTCTTGTCGCCCGGCTCCGCCGGGGTCACGAACYGGCTGTTGACGCTGCAGCAGCCGTTGCCGAGGGTGTGGTCGAGGTCCCACGGCAGGATCGTCCAGCGACCGGTGACGGGGTTCTGGGCCAGGTCGAAGTTCTTCGACGACGAGTCGTGGTGCTCGATGATGGCGGTCACGGCGGCGTAGTTGATCATCTTCGGGATGTCCGCGTTGGCCAGCAGGAAGTCGCGCTCGGCGTTGCCGGTGAGCGCCACACCGTTCAGGAACGCCTGCAACGGGGCGTAGTCGGTCTCGTCGGGGGCCTTCTTGCTGAAGCGTGTGGTGACGGGTGTGCCGGAGGAGAAGGCGCTGGTCTCGGCCTCGAAGTACTGGTGGGTGTCGTAGCCCTCGCGCTCACGCCACGTGCCGTCGTGGTCCTCCTGGAAGCTGTAGGCGCCCTGGAAGACGCCGTTGCGCTGGGTGCGGATCGGGAACATCTGGTGGTTGGCGACGCCGGCTCGCTGGTAGGCGTCCCACGAGAGGATGGCGCGCCCGTGGGCCCGGTCGCTCCAGTCGGCCTGCATGTCGAACTCGTCGACCGGCTCCACCAGGAGGCCGGGCATCGTGAGGTCGTGGTTCTGTGGGAGCTCGAAGGCCCAGCTCACCTTCGGGTCCCGCTGGGACGCGTGGCCCTTGATGTTGATCGCGACGTTGTCGATGACGGTGCCGTTGTAGGCGATCGCCCCGTTGCGGATGATGTCCTGCTCGGGGTTGTTGGTCATCAGGGTGTAGTCGGAGTCGGCGAGGAACCACTCCAGCACGGGGATGGGGCTGCTGATGCCGTGCGGGACCGCGATGCCGAGGAAGTTGACCGTGTCGTCGGCCCGGGGCGAGCGCGTGGTGGCCGTGGCGTTGGTGGCCTCGACCCGGTAGCGGATGAGGTGGCCGGCCGCAGCGCCCGGGATGGTCGCGCTGAAGGTGTCGGCGCCGCCGGCGGCCATGGTGAGGGTCTGCTCGGCGGCGAAGTCGATGCGGTAGCGCAGGACGGCGCTGGTCTGCCCCGTGACGGTGGCGCTCACGGTGACCGGCTGGCCGGCCGCAGGGACGAGCGGGGTCGCGCTCACGCCGGTCACGCGAGGACCCAGACCGGAGCGACGCACGCTGTTGGCGGCGCCGGGCGTGCGGCCGGAGGCGTTGGTGGCGGTGGCCCAGTTGAGGTAGTCGTCGTTGTCGAGCCCGGCGTCGACGAGCTCCAGGGAGGGGCCGGTGCCGTCGGCACGGGCCGGCCAGGGGTCGGACTCGCCGTAGGTCACGGTGTCGATGGTGGCTGCGGTGGCGTCCTTCAGCGAGACGGCCTCCCCGGAGTTCGACAGGTTGCCTCCGTAGACCGCGGCGGGGGCGAAGCCGTAGCTGGCCTGGAACCGGGCGGCGTCCTTGGCCACGACGAGGAACCCGCCGGGGTTGATGGTCGTGCCGGGGGGCAGCGTCAGGGTGATGCCGGTGAAGCTCCACCCGGACAGGTCGACGGGGGACGTCCCGATGTTGGTGAGCTCCAGGTAGTCGTCGCCGTCGAGGTCGGAGAGGGCGTGGAACATCATCTCGTTGATGACGACGTCCGTGGGGGCGGCGGTCGCGGTGGGAGCCTCTGTCACGACCAGCCCGGTGCCGAGGGTGAGGACGGCGGCCAGGAGGCCACCCATCACTGGTCGTCGAGAGTTCATCGTTTCCCCGTCTGTYGAGTGGGGATGCCCGAACTGGCACCCGCCGAGTGGTCCACGACGCGTCGCACGGGTCGACGAGCGGACCGGACCGTGGGGTGTCGAAGAATCCGACACTAGGACGCAGTGCGCCGTTCCTCTTCCTCGAAATGGGGGAAGAGGTCCCGCCCCGCGCGGCCAGTGGTCACGCGTCGGCGGCTGCGTGCGGGACCGACCGCCGTCGGAGCGCCGCGTGGAACGCGTCGAGCCCCAGCGTGGTCCGCTGGACCCAGATGCCGGCGGCGTAGACCAGCAGGCCGACGCCCAGCAGCGCCGCCTCGACGCCGCGCGGAAGGTGGAACAGGGCGCCCAGGGCGCCGGGGCCGCCGAAGCAGACGGCCGCGCCCGAGCCGACCAGGACCGCCGCCTGGGTCAACGGCCACATCGAGAGGTGTCGACGGACCTGGAAGAGCGGGAGGAGGTTGCGCACCACGATCGCGACGGACCAGGCGATCGCGGCGCCCCTGATCCCGTCGAGGGGGATCAGCACGAGGTTGAGGCCGACGTTGACGACCAGGGTGATCGTGCTGTTGCTCAGGCTCAGCCAGCTGTGGCCGGCCATGAGCAGGACGGAGTCCACCGGACCGCAGGCGGTGGCCAGCAGCATCGTCAACGACAAGATGAGGACCACGTCGGAGGCGACGCCGTACCCCTCTCCGAACACCCCCATCAGCTCGGGTGCCCAGGTGGCGAGGACGAGGTACAACGGCCAGGCGGCGAGCATGCTCCACAGGGTGGCGGCCTGGAAGATCGAGTTGGCGGCCCTGGTCTCCCCGCGGGTGAACAACGAGCTCAGCTGCGGGGACAGGGCCTGCTGGACGGACTGCACGAACAGCTGCCCGAGGACGACGAACCTGGTGGCGGCCGTGTACAGGGCGGCCTCGGCGGGAGAGGCCAGGGCCGCCACCAGCACGATGTCGGAACGCTTCAGTGCCGTCTGGGTGACCCGGGCGACGGCGCGCGGAGCCGTGTACGACCAGAACTCGCGGGCCAGGACGACCCAGGGTCGGGGCTGGTCGTCCCCGGTCGACGGCCGGGCCGCGACCATGTGGCGCAGCCAGATGGTGGACACCACGAGTGCACCCAGGTACGGCAACGACCACGCGAGGGCGAGCACCAGGGTGCCGGCGCCGGACAGGTAGGCCACCAGGACGGCGAGCGACTGGAACCCGAGCCGGCCGATGTTCTCGACCAGCACCGTGGGGCGCATCGAGCCCATGCCCCGGGTGCCGGCCAGCACCAGGTCGCTGAGCGCGGCCACCGGCAGGACCAGGGCCAGTGCCCGCAGCATGCCGCGCATCGAGGCGGCGGCCTCCGGGCCCACCAGGTACGGCGCGAGACTCGCCGCCGACGCGTACAGCGCTGCGCCGGCCACCAGTGACAACCCGAGCACCGGGACGGCCGAGATGACCAGTGTCCGAGGCACATCGGCGGCGCGACGGGACGCCAGGTGCCCCGGCAGGACGCGGACCAGCCCGGTGTCGGTGCCCAGGAGCGCGACCGACTCGAGGATGAGGAACGTCGAGGTCGCGGCGAAGAGCGTCCCCGCCACCGTGGGGGAGAAGCCGTTGGTGACCACGACGACGAGGAGGATCCCGAACACCGCGCTGAACGCGGCGCCCGCGACGCTCGCCGTCCCCCGCCGGGCCAGCTTCTCCAGCTGGCCCCGATGGTCGGACTCGAGGGGAGACGCGGTGGCCCTCATCGTGGGGCTCGGACGACCGCTTCGCGCGTCTTCGACTCGACGTCCTCGGTCCCGGTGCGCCGGTCGGACGTGGCGCGGTGCCCCCGACTCGATGGCATCCGTGAGCCCACCACCAGGGCCGCCAGCCGGGTGCGGCCGGCCTGCGCGCGTGCGGCGGTCTCGCGGACGAGCCGGGTCGGGGTACGACGCGCCGTCACGACGACCAGGCCCAGGTCGGCGGCGCCGACGAGGGCCTCTCCCTCGGGGGTGTCGATGCCGGGCGACTGGAGCACGACGAGGTGTCCGTCGTCGACCAGCGGCATGAGCACCTTCCGGAGACGCTCAGGGGCGAGGAGCTCACGGCTCTCGGCAGTGGATCCCCACGGCAGCAGGCACAACAGCGGCTCCACGCTGGGCTGCAGCATCTCGAGCACGTTGAGACGCTCGTGGAGGAGCGCCTCGGCCAGGCCTCGCTCCTCGACCTCCAGCCCGTGGCCGACCGTGTGTGCGTCCGCACGGACGAGCACCACCCGGTGACCGGCCTTGGCGAACGACTCGGCCAGCGCCTCCGAGACCGCGGTCTCCGGCCCGGCGTCCCCGGGGAGCGCGACGGCGATGATCGCCGGTGTCGGCTCGAGGTCCATGACCGTGGCGCGCAGTCGCCGCATGGTGGCCTCGACGGCCGCGACGCCGGCGGCGCGCGACGGGCGGGAGCGCCAGCCGCGCGGCCGCACG
>NZ_JBFUMD010000018.1:0-17372 GCF_054049555.1 Nocardioides sp. P5_C9_2 | reverse complement strand
GCCCTACCTCGTGCAGCTGCGCCACCCCACGACCGGCGGAGTCTACGCCTCGTGGGGCTCGCTCGGCCACGTCACCGTCGCCGAGCCCGGCGCGCTGGTGGGCTTCCTCGGGCCCAAGGTCTACGAGGCGCTCCACGGCACGCCGTTCCCGGCGGGCGTCCAGCAGGCCGAGAACCTCGCCGCCAAGGGCGTCATCGACGCCGTCGTCGCTGCCGAGGACCTGCCAGAGCTGGTCGACAGGTCGTTGCGGGTGCTGCTCGACCGGCCCGAGCCGCCCGCGCTGCCGCGGCGCGACCCCACCGCCCTCACCACCCGCACCGCCTGGGAGTCGGTGGGCATCACCCGCCTCCCCGGACGGGCAGGTGTGCGGGACCTGCTGCGGTACGGCGCCAGCGACACCCTGCGCCTGCGCGGCACGGACGAGGGCGAGCGCGACGAGACCGTGATCGTGGCGCTGACCCGGCTCGACGGCCAGCCGTGCGTGCTCGTCGGCCAGGACCGGACCCGGCAGGACGCGGACCGGGCCATGGGGCCGGCCGCGCTGCGCGAGGCGCGCCGCGCGATGAACCTCGCCGAGGAGCTCGGCCTCCCGCTCGTCACCGTGATCGACACCCCCGGCGCCGACCTCTCGGTCTTCGCCGAGGAGCGGGCGGTGGCCGGCGAGATCGCCCGATGCATCGCGACGATGACCAGGATGCGCGTGCCGACCCTGGCCGTCCTGCTCGGTCAGGGGTGCGGCGGCGGGGCACTGGCGCTCCTGCCCGCCCGGCGGGTGCTCGCCGCGCAGCACGCGTGGCTCTCGCCGCTGCCGCCCGAGGGGGCCAGCGTCATCGTGCACGGCGACACCACGCACGCCGAGGAGATGGCCACCCGCCAGCAGGTCCGGGCCCTCGACCTGGCCGCCAACGGCACCGTCCACCGCATCGTCCCCGAGCGCGACGACGACAGCGCCCAGACGCTCGCCCGAGCCGTCGCGGCGGAGTGCGCCGCCATGCTCGTGAGCATGGGCGTCGACGGCTGAGCGGTGGTGATCCGGCCCGGCCCCCCGCTGTAACGCGCTGTTACGCAGTCATCACCGCCCACCGGCGGGGTGGGAAGGTGATGTGACGGCGCGTTACAGCTGAGGCCCGTCAGGCAAAGGGGGTCAGGCGAAGGCGTCCACGCCGGTGAGCTCGGCCGAGACCTGCCACAGCCGGGCCGCCTGCGCGGGGTCGGTGGCCCAGTCGCGGACCCCGCGGCGCGCACCGTCCTCGACGTACCGGACGGCCACGTCGACGTCCTCGCAGTAGACGCCGCCCTTGCCGTCGAGCTGCGGCGAGGTGGCCGCCCAGACCTGGGTCGCGGCGCCCTGCTCGGGGGTCTTGAACTCGGCGCGCGGGGTGCCGTCCTCGTTGAACCAGCCCATCGCCACCTGCTCCTCGCGGGGGAGGTGCCGCTGGAGCGGGGTGAGGATCCCGCCGGGGTGCAGGGCGAAGGCGCGCACACCCTTGCCCCGCTCGTCGGTCTGCCCGAGGCGGTCGAGGTGGACGGCGAAGAGCACGTTGGCGGTCTTGGCCTGGCCGTAGGCGGTCCACTTCTCGTAGTCCGACTCGAACATCAGGTCGTCCCACCGGATCGGGCTGCGCAGGTGGCCCATCGAGGAGACGCTCACCACCCGCGCTCCCTCGGCCAGTGCCGGCCACAGCCGGTTGACGAGCGCGAAGTGCCCGAGGTGGTTGGTGGCGAGCTGAGCCTCCCAGCCCGGACCGACGCGGGTCTCCGGGCAGGCCATGATGCCGGCGCTGTCGATGACCATGTCGAGGGTGACGCCGCTCGCGAGCACCCGCCCGGCGAACGCCTCGACGCTGGCGAGATCACCGAGGTCGAGCGTCTCGACAGTCACGCCCGCGAGGCCCTCGAGCGCCTTCGCGGCGGTCTCGGGCCGTCGGGCGGGGACGATCACACGCGCACCGGCCTTCGCCAGCGCTCGCGTGGTCTCGAGCCCGATCCCGGAGTAGCCGCCGGTCACCAGGGCGGTCCGGCCGCTGAGGTCGACGCCGGCGAGCACCTCGTCGGCGGTGGTGTGCTGGTCGAAGCCCGAGCCGATCGGCTCCTGCGGGGTGGGGGCGTAGGTCATGCTCCCGAACGTAGCCCGCAGCGCGCAGGAACCGCCCGGTCGGCGTGTTCCAGCGGTACGGAACCGCCCGGTCGGGGGTCAGGTGCGGGCGCTGGCGTAGCCCAGCGCCGCGGCGAGCCCGAGCGCACTGCGGGGCTCGTACGCCGCACGCCACAGGCCGCCGTGCACGGCGGCGTACGCCTCGTCCTGCCACGGGTGCTCGTGGGAGGGCGCGCCGGCGCTGAGGTCGTGGACGAGCAGGGCCGCCATCAACGTGTTGGCGGTGTCCGGCTCGAAGATCTCCACCCCGAAGCGGTGGGCGCCCGCGAAGGCGGCGGCGAGGGCGCGGTTCTTGACCACCGAGCGGGTCCGGGTCGACGGCGCGACGTGGAAGGACACCAGCTGGCCGTCGCGGCGGGCGACGGCGGCCCGCCAGCGCTGGATCCGCTTGGCCAGCACGTAGTTGGGGCCCTGCACCGGGACGATGCTGTCGCTGATGCCGGGGTCGGCAGCGGGCGGGTAGGCCCGGTGCAGCAGCCGGCCGCGGGTCGCCCAGCGCAGGGGGCGGCCGACGGCCTTGGCGGAGCGCGAGCGCTCCCGGTAGGCGCGGGTCGACTGCTCGACCGCGTCGCGCGGCACCGCGAAGGCGTCGGTCGGGGTGGCCAGGAAGGCCAGCGCGGTGTCCGGGCGGGCCGCGCTGAGCCGGGTGGCGAGTGCATCGGCCGCGGCGGCGACGCGCACGTGGGTGCCGCCGTCGGCGTAGAGGTAGTTGCCCAGCACCAGCCGCCCCTCGATCCGGGCCAGCCAGTCGCAGACCTCCGGGACCTCGGCCAGCAGGTCCGCGCCGAGGGCGCCGTCCTCGGCGATCGAGGGGTCGAACGGCACGAGCAGCCGGCCCGCCCCCGCCCGGGCGGTGCGCTCCACGCGCTCCCACAGCGCCTCGCGCGGCAGGTCGACCGCGGCCACGGTGGCGCCCCAACGCAGGAGGGCGGCGAGGGGGCCCATCTCGGCGCCGGCGCCGAGCACGGCCACGGTGCGGCCCTCGAGCCGCAGCCACTCGGGGTGGTCCACGACCTCCCCGACCGCGGTGGCCGCCGACGGCTCCATCACCCCGCGGGCCACCCACTCCTCCAGCTGGGCACGCAGCGCGGTGCCCCGCAGCTCGCGTCCCCGGTACGGCAGCACGAGCTCGACCTGCCGCTCGCCCTCCCCGAGCACCTCGTGGGTGCCGAGGGTGCGCACCGCGGACGCCGTGGCGAGGGAGTCGAGCGGGTGCTCGCTCCCGTCCGGCGCCGTGACGACGAGCGTGCGGCGTACGGCGTCGAGGCCGGCCTCGGCGATCGAGTTCCAGGCGTCGGGGGTCGCGATCCCCGCCTCGACGAGTCGCCGGAAGTGCAGCACGTAGCCGCTGCGCCACGCGGTCTCCTGCTCCGCGCCGAGGGCGCCGACCGGGTCGACGGGGCGCAGGGCGTCGGCCACGACGGCGCGCCCGGCCCGGGTGGTGCTGCGGCGGCCGTCGGCATCGGCGGGGAACGAGACTCCGTGTGTCATGGACCCATCATGGCCGGGCGGGAGCACGGCGGGCCCCCGCTTGGCTACGGTGGGAGCGACGAGAGGAGATCGGATGCCGCCACCCGATGACGTGCAGGACGCCGACGCCGCGCTGGTCCACGGCGAGGCTCCCGCTTCGCGGCACACGCCGCTCGATCGCGGGCTGATCCTCGACGCCGCCGTCACCTTCATCGACGAGCAGGGCCTGGCGGGGTTGACCATGCGCCRACTGGGCCAGGCGCTGGGCGTGGAGGCCATGGCGCTCTACCGCTACGTCTCCGGCAAGGAGGAGCTCCTCGACGGTGTCGTGGACCTCCTGGTCGAGGGCATGCGCACCGACGTGGAGGTCCTCGACCGTCCCAGCGACGGCTGGCAGGACTTCGTGCAGCGCCTCGCCCACGGCGTACGACGCGTGGCCCTGGCGCACCCGAAGGCCTTCCCGCTGGTCGCGTCGCGCCCCCCCGAGGCGCCCTGGTTGCGACCGCCGCTGCGCAGCCTGGAGTGGGTCGAGGCGTTCCTGGTGGGTCTGGAGTCCGAGGGCTTCTCCGACGAGGCCGCGGTCGCGAGCTACCGCGCCTTCACCAGCTTCCTGCTCGGGCACCTGCTCCTCGAGGCCTCCACCCACGGTGCGAACGTCGGGCCGCTCGACGTCCTGGAGGAGACGACCGAGCCGGGACTGTCCGACTACCCCACGGTCGAGCGGCTGCGCCGCCAGCTCGCGGAGGACAAGGCGGCCGTCGAGTTCGAGGAGGCGTTGGAGGAGCTCCTCAACCGGCTCACGCAGGTCCGGATGGAGGGTGGCGCCGGCTGAGGGTCAGCGATCGACCTCCTCCGTCTCGTCGGGATCCGGGACCGCCTGGAGGCGCTCCCGCGGCGGCTGGGGCTGCTGCCGGCCGAGCTCCCCGCCGATGCGCCCGCCGTGCGGGCGGCCGTGGTCGGCGTACTCCTCGCGCACGAAGGCCAGGATGCGGCGCGGACCCGGTCCGAGCTCGATGCGGGAGGAGGTACGCAGGAGCGACGTCGCGACCCGGCGACCGTGCACCCGCAGCTCGGCGTCGCCGACCGCGGTGACGACGAACTCGTCGGCGTCGTCGTGGACCACCTCKGCGTGGACGGGCGCCAGGCCCGGCAGCACGATGTCGCAGCCCGGGTCGGAGCCGATGGTGGTGCGGTCGTCCTGGAGCCAGTGCACCGGGTGACCGGTCCGGGTGATGCCGTCACCCGGCACCTCGACGAGGCGCGGCAGGCCGCCTCGACCGGGGTCGTGCGTCGTCGTGACCCTGCGGACCGGGCGCCGCAGGAACGTCGGGGCCACCGGGAACGGGGTCAGAGGCGGCAGCAGCCCGGGGCCCGGGAGGGTCGCGTCGTCCCGGCGCAGCCGCCCGCGCCCGGCGGACACCACGCCGCGCAGGCCGGCGACCCGCATGTGGGGGCTGCGGGTGAAGGGACGCTGCCACCAGGGGCAGCGCACGTTGCCCAGCGTCACCAGCGGCACGTCGTCCGCGTCGCGCACCTGCAGCGAGACGCCCAGGTCGGCGAGCTCGGCGGCGATCCGGCGCAGGCCCGCGGCGTCCGCCCCACCCGCGAACATCGCCGGGTCGCTGACCCGCAGGGTCAGGGTGCTGCCCCGCCCCTGGAGCGAGCCGGTGACCCGCGCTCGGCCCGGGGTGTCCACCTGGAAGCAGACGTCCGCCTCGACGCGGGTCCGCAGGACGGTCACGCCGCCTCCGGTGCGGGACCCCGGGTGGTGTCGTCGTCGGTCGAGATGCGCAGCGTGCCGTCGATCTTCCAGGTGGCGCGCGGTGCCTTGGGACCGGTGTCGCGCGGTACCTCCACGGCCATGTCGACGAACTGGTAGTTGATCGCGGCCCGCCGGCCGGTGAGGAACGACCACATCTCGCGACCGAGGTCGCTCCAGTCGACGACCGAGTCGGCACGGAAATCAGTCTGGTCCTGCGTCATGGTGAGTCTCCAGGTGTTGTAGGGTCTGCCTGAAGTTAGACAGAAAACTTCGACAGACTGTTTAGGTTATGGAGCGAGTATGGACACGGGCGACGCCGCGACGCAAGGGTCGGAGACCTTGATGACCATCGGGGAGCTGTCCAGGCATGCCGGGATCTCCACCCAGCTGGTCCGGGCGTGGGAGCAGCGGTTCGGGTTCCCCGAGCCGGTCCGGCTCCCCAGCGGGCACCGGCGCTACACCGCCGAGGACGCCCGCGCCGTCCAGCGGGTCGTGGAGGAGCGCGACCGCGGCCTGCGCCTCGAGGAGGCCATCGCGGCCACCCTCCGCTCGGGTCAGCTGGGCGAGAGCGCGTCGGTGTACGCCGCCCTCAGCCGTCGCCACCCGGAGCTGACGTCGTACACGCTCACCAAGCGGACGCTGCTGGCGCTGTCGTGGGCGATCGAGGACGAGGCGGTCGCCCAGTCGTCGAGCGGCGTCCTGCTCGGCACCTTCCAGCGGGGTCGCTACTACGGCCAGTCGCGACGCCGGTGGGAGGACCTGGCGCGCACCGCCCGAGCGGCGGTGGCGATGGCGGACTTCGACGCCCACGACGACGAGTCCCGCCCCGCGAMCGTCGGCCTGCCGCCCGAGTCGCCGCTGCTGCGGGAGTGGGTGGTGGTCCACGAGGCCCCCGACTTCGCGGCCGCGCTGGTGGCCTTCGAGCTGCCGGGCCACGTCACGGTGGGCGACGAGCGCCCGTTCGAGGCGCTGTGGTCCGTCGACGGCGGGGTGGTCCGCGACGCGGCCGTCCTCACCGCGCAGGCCGGGGCGGCGGTCGGCTCGCGGGCGGCGGCCGACGTGCTCGCCGACCTCGAGCGCACGCCCGTCCTGCCGAGCACGTCGCCGGTCGCGGCGACGGCGGTCTTCAACCGGATGGTCGCCTACACGGACGGTACGACGCTGCGGGCCCGGCGCCCCTGAGGGTGAGGGTCGCCCATGGCGGTCGCCGTAAGGTCGAGGACATGCAGACACGAACTCTCGGACACCAGCAGGTCGGCGCCGTCGGCCTGGGCCTAATGACCTTCGACCAGACCGGACCTCAGCCCCGCCAGCAGCTCCTCGACACCGTCACCGCGGCACTGGACGCGGGCGTCACCCTCTTCGACACCGCCGACGCGTACGGGCCCGGTGACGACGGCGCCGCCGCGCAGGGCCAGAACGAGCGCCTGGTCGCCTCCCTGCTCGACGAGCTGGGCGCGCGCGACCGCGTGCTGCTCGCGACCAAGGGCGGCCACGTCCGCACCGACGGTGGCGACTGGGCCACCGACAGCACGCCGGAGCACCTGCGCGGCGCCGTCGACGCCAGCCTCGAGCGCCTCGGCATCGAGCAGGTCGCGCTGTGGCAGCACCACCGTCCCGACCCCGACGTGTCCTACGACGACGTCATCGGCACGCTCGCGGAGATCGTCGCGAGCGGGAAGGTCGCCCACGTCGGCCTCTCCAACGCCGACCCCGACCAGATCCGGGCGGCGCACGCCGTGCTCGGCGACGCGCTGGTGAGCGTGCAGAACCAGTTCAGCCCCAAGTTCCTCAGCAGCCGTCCCGAGATCGACGTGTGCGAGGAGCTCGGTCTGGCCTTCCTGGCGTGGAGCCCCCTCGGTGGGCTCAACGACGCCAAGGGCCTCGCCGAGAAGCACCCGGCCTTCGCCGAGGTCGCGCAGGACCGGGGTGTGAGCGCCCAGCAGGTCGCCCTCGCCTGGGAGCTGGCCCAGTCGCCGTGCGTGATCCCGATCCCCGGGGCCAAGCGCCCCGAGTCGGTGCGCGACTCCGCCGCCGCGGCCGACCTCGAGCTCAGCGCCGACGAGCTGGCCCGGCTCGACGGCTGACCACCCTCGGACCGAGCCCGCCACATCCCGTCAGGAGACCTCATGAGAGTCGTCGCCACCGTGGCCTGGGTGGCGATCGTGGTCCTGTATGCCGGCCTGTCGAGCGTCTGGACGGGCCGCGACCCGGGCTGGTACGCGAGCCTGTCGAAGCCCTCCTTCCAGCCGCCCGACGTCGTGTTCGGCGTGATGTGGCCCCTCAACTTCCTGGCCCTGCTGGTGGTGGGGGTCTGGGTCACGCGCTCGTCCTCGACATCGAGCCCCTGGCCGGCGATCGCGGTGCTGGCGACCTCGGTGGTGGCCGCACTCGCCTGGGCGTGGCTCTTCTACGTTCCGCACCGCCTGGGGGTCGCCGCGGTGTGCCTCGCCCTGGCGGCGCTCCTGACCTGGCTGCTCGTGGTGATCGTCGCCGGGTCGCTGCCCTGGGCGGGGGGCCTCCTCGTGCCGTACGCCCTGTGGCTCAGCGTGGCCACCGCACTGTCGGTGCGGTACGCCGGACTGAACTGACGTCCCTCGTCAGGGCATCACCGGCGGCTCGAGCTCGAAGGTCATCGCGAGCAGCCACCGCCGGTGCCCTCGCGTCCGCGGTCCCGGTGGCCCCCGTAGGTTGATGCGCATGAGCGACGACAGGACGATGCGCGAGCGGATGCTGGCCGGGGACCCCTACATCGCGGACGACCCGGTGCTCACCGAGGAGTCGCAGCGGGCCCAGCGGCTGACCCACCAGCTCAACACCGCTGACCCCAACGACCACGACCTGCGGCGCGCGCTGCTCACCGAGCTGCTCGGCGCCTTCGGCGAGGGCAGCGAGGTACGTCCGCCGTTCCGGTGCGACTACGGCTACCAGACGAGGATCGGGGCCCGGACGTTCGTCAACTGGGGGCTGGTCAGCCTCGACGTGGCCACCGTGACGATCGGCGACGACGTCCAGATCGGTCCCGGCGTCCAGCTCCTCACCGCGACGCACCCCCTCGACCCGGGCCCGCGCCGCGACAAGTGGGAGGCGGCGCAGCCCATCGTCATCGGCGACAACGTGTGGCTCGGCGGCGGGGTCATCGTGTGCCCCGGCGTCACGATCGGCGCGGACACGGTCGTCGGCGCCGGCTCGGTCGTCGTGCAGGACCTGCCGTCGGGCGTGGTCGCGGTCGGCTCGCCGGCCAGGGTGATCCGCAGCATCTGACGTCGGGCGTTGACGGCGCCACTAGCGTGGGTTGACACCCGCCAGAGGTTCCACGAGAGGCACCGCCATGAGCGAGCTCCACGTCGTCGCCACCATCCCTGTCAAGGCCGAGCACGTGGAGTCGCTGCGTACGGCGCTCGACGGCCTTGCCGCGGCGACCCGCCAGGAGTCGGGGTGCCTGGCCTACGACCTCTACGAGTCCGCGGCTGCTCCGGGCGTCTTCGTGACCGTGGAGCGATGGACCGACCAGGCGGCCCTCGACGCCCACATGCAGGCGCCCCACGTCGCTGCCGCTTTCGCCGCGGCGGACGGGGCTCTCGCCGGCGAGGTGGCCATCCACCCGCTGGTGCCGGTCGCCGGGTAGGCCGCCACCCCTACGGGGGCACGAACACGTGGAAAGCGGTCGAGGGGTTTACCATCCGAAAGGCGTGTGCGAGGTCCGCACGAGCACTCGAACCCTCCAGAGATGGGACTCCTTGCCCGTGCAACGACTCACCCAAGGCTTCAGGCTGGGGGATCGCTACGTCCTCGAGGAACGCATCGCCTCCGGCGGGATGGCCGACGTGTGGCGTGCTGTGGACGACGTGCTCCAGCGCGCCGTGGCCGTCAAGATCATGCGCGCGGACCCGGACAACGAGGAGATCTTCGCCAAGCGCTTCCGCGACGAGGCCCGGCACTCCGCGTCCCTGATGCACACCAACATCACCACGGTCTTCGACTACGGCGAGGACGACCACCTCACCTACCTCGTGATGGAGCTCGTCCCGGGCGCCCCGCTGTCCGCGGTGATCCGCGAGGCCGGCACCCTCGAGCCCGACGTCGTCCGGTCGATCATCAGCCAGGCCGCCCTCGCCCTCGGCGTGGCGCACGAGGCCCGGGTCGTGCACCGCGACGTCAAGCCGGCCAACATCCTGGTCCGCGACGACGGCGTGGTCATGCTCACCGACTTCGGCATCGCCCGCGCCCTCGACGCCCACGGCCACACGCGCGTCGGCGAGATGCTCGGCACCCCCAACTACATCAGCCCCGAGCAGGCCCTCGGCCAGCCGGCCACCGGCGCCAGCGACCTCTACGCCCTCGGCGTGGTGGCGCACGAGATGCTCACCGGCATCCGCCCCTTCGACCGGGGTACGCCGATCGCCACCGCGATGTCGCACGTCAACGAGCCGCCCCCGCCGCTGGCCGAGGAGGTCCCGGCCGAGCTGCGCGCCGTCGTGTCCGCCCTGCTGGAGAAGCAGCCCGAGGACCGTCCCGCCAACGCGCGGGCCGTCGCCGAGATGATGGGCATCGCGACCACCGAGCTCGCCGGCCTGGCCGAGGGACTCGCCTCCCTCGTCAATGGCGACTGGGACGACGACACGGCCACGCCGGCGCACGACGCCCACGCCGTGACCCCCGCACGCGAGGTCGTCGACCCGGCTCCGGCCGAGGACGTCCACACGGTCGCCACCCCGGTCCGCGACCTGCTCGCCTGACCTGGTCCAGGACGCCGGGTGGTGACGGGTGCGGATCGATCACCCCGAGCCGCCTGAGCACGTCGGACGCGGCCTGCCCGTCCTCCTCACCGCCGCCGTCGTGCTGGCAGCGGTCCTGGTGCGACTGCGCTTCCTGAGCGGACCGCTGGCGCCGGACGAGGCAGGCTTCCTGATGGTGGGCGGCCAGTGGGCGCCCGGCACCAGCCTGTACGGCGACTACTGGGTGGACCGCCCTCCAGGACTGGTCGCCCTGTCGGCGCTGGCAGACCTCCTGGGCGGGGGCGTGGCCCTGCGCCTGCTCGGTGCCACGGCTGCGGTCGCCGCCATCGTGCTGGCCGCGCTGCTGGGCCGCCGGCTGGCACCGGCCCACCGGTGGTCGGGCCCGGCGTGCGCGCTCCTGGCCGCGGCCCTGCTGTCGAACCCGCTCCTGGCCGTGCGCGAGGTGGGGGGCGAGGTGCTCGCCCTGCCGTTCCTCCTCGCCGGGGCCTGGATGCTGCTCACCGCGCTCGTACGCCGTTCGCGGGGCTGGGCGTTCGGCGCCGGGATGGCCGGGGCGGCCGCCGCGTCGGTCAAGCAGAACCTCGTCGACGTCCTGGTGCTGGCCGTCCTGCTGGCGCTGGCCCTCGTCGTGGCCGGCCGGTGGCGTCGTGCCGTGTGGCTGCTGGCGTGGTGCGCGGCCGGTGCCGCCGCGCTGACCGCTGTCGTCCTGGCGCTCTCGGCCACCCGCGGCACCTCGCCCGGGGGCATCTGGGAGGCGGTGGTGGTGTTCCGCGTGCACGCCACCGAGGTGATCGCCTCCGAGGCGTCGTCCGCGACGGGCGTGCGACGCGGGTGGCTGGTGGAGGCCTTCGTGGCCAGCGGGGCGCCTATCGTGCTGCTGCTCCTCATCCGCCTGCCGTGGCGACCCGACCGCGGGGACGCGGTGTCGGCGTACCTCACCTGGGTCGTGTCCGGGCTGCTCGTCTGGGAGGCGCTCTCGGTCGCGGCGGGCGGCAGCTACTGGCTGCACTACCTCGTCGGGGTGGTGCCCGGGCTGGTGCTGGTGCTGGCCCTCGGCCTGCGCCGTCGGTCGGCGGTTCCGGTGTCCGCGTCGGGACGCTCCCTGGTGACCGTCGCCCTCGTGGCGGTGGTGGCCTCCGCGGTGATCGGGCTGGGGGTCGTGTCGGCGCGCCCCGAGCCCCGCCAGCGCGACGAGCAGGCGGTGATCGACTACCTGCGCGCCCATCGGGAGGGGCCGCGGACGGGGGTGGTGGCCTTCGGCGACGCCTCGCTGCTGGAGGCCGCCGGGCTCAGGAGCCCCTACCCGTACCTGTGGAGCCTGCCCGTGCGCGTGCGCGACCCCGGGCTCCGCCTCCTGGACCGGGTCCTGCGCAGCGACGCCGCGCCGACGTGGATCGTGCGGCACGGACCCTCGCTGGCGTCGTGGGGCATCGACGCGGGCCGGGCGGACGAGGTGCTCGGTCGTCGCTACACGGAGGTCTTCTCCTCGGGGGACTTCCAGGTCCTCGCCAGGCGGTCGGAACCGCCCGGAGGCGCAGCAGGAACCGTCGGGTGTGCAGTCGAGGGTGTGGAAGCGGACCGTGCTGAAGCGCGTCCAGGTGCGGCCGCCAGCACCGTGCCGCCCGGCGTACGACGAGACGGCCGTGTCGCATCCGGCCCGGGCCGTTCGTGGACCAGGTGAAGGGCGCCCGATCAGTAGGGTGCCACCGACGAGAGGAACGCACCATGACCACCACCCAGTACCTGCTCGGGGTCCACCACGGCGACGAGGTCACCTGGCCCGAGGGAGTGACCGCCGACCGGGTGATGGCCGACGTCGACGCCTTCAACGCCCGGCTCCGGCAGGAGGGCCGTTGGGTGTTCGCCGGTGGCCTGCAGCCGGCGTCGTCCGCCACCGTCGTCGACGCCAGCGGCACCGAGCCGGTCGTCACCGACGGTCCGTACGTCGAGTCCAAGGAGTACCTCGGCGGCTTCTGGGTCATCGAGGCGGCCGACCTCGACGAGGCGATGCGCTGGGGCACCGAGGCCTCGGCCGCGTGCCACGGCCCGGTCGAGGTGCGCCCGTTCCAGTCCGAGTGAGGACTCAGGTGAGCACGGGGGCGAGCGCGGGGGAGGCGCTGGATCGGGTCGTGCACGAGGAGCACGGCCGGATCGTCGGCGCCCTGGTCCGCCGGTACGGCGACGTCGACCTCGCCGAGGACGCCGTCGCGGAGGCCCTCGAGGTGGCCTGGCAGAAGTGGCCGGTCGAYGGCGTGCCGCCCAACCCCGGCGCCTGGCTCACCACCACGGCCCACCGCAAGGCGCTCGACCGGCTCCGCCGCGAGTCCTCGCGCACCCGCCGGGAGAAGGAGGCGACGACCATGCTGGGCACCCCGACCGAGCCGCTCGGCGTCGTCGACGACGACCGGCTCCGGCTGTTCTTCATGTGCTGCCACCCCTCGCTCGCCCCCGAGACCCGCGTCGCCCTGACCCTGCGGCTGGTGGCCGGGCTGAGCGTCGCGGAGATCGCCGCCGGCTTCCTGGTCGAGGAGCGAGCGATGGCCCAGCGGATCACCCGCGCCAAGCGCAAGATCCGCGACGCCGGGATCCCGTTCCGGGTGCCGGCGCGCGAGGACCTGCCCGCGCGGCTCGGGGGCGTGCTCGCGGCGCTCTACCTGGTCTTCAACGAGGGCTACCTCTCGGTCGGTGACGAGAGCGGCCACCGTCCCGACCTGGCCGACGAGGCGATCCGGCTGACCCGCCAGCTGGTGGCGATGCTGCCGGCCGAGCCCGAGGCGCAGGGCCTGCTCGCCCTGATGCTCCTCACCCGCGCCCGCGACGGCGCCCGGGTCGTCGAGGGMCGGCTGGTGCTGCTCGACGAGCAGGACCGGACCCGGTGGGACGCCGACCTCCTCACCGAGGGACGGACGCTGGTCGAGGCGCTGCTCGCCCTCGGCCGACCCGGTCCCTACCAGGTGCAGGCGGCGATCGGTGCCGCGCACACCGACGCGACGGTGCCGTGGATCGAGGTGGTGGCGCTCTACGACCTGCTGCTCACCCTGGTGCCCAGCCCCGTGGTGCGGCTGAACCGGGCCCTCGCCGTCGCGCGGGTCGAGGGACCGGAGCCGGCGCTGCGGCTCGTCGACGACCTCGACCTCGCGGCGTACCACCCGTGGCACGTGGCGCGGGCCCACCTCCTCGGCGAGCTGGGACGCGACGCGGATTCGCGTGCGGCCCTCGACGCCGCCCTGGCGCTGGACCCCACGCCGTTGGAGCGTGACCACCTCACCCGGCTGCGCGACGGCGCCTGACGCGCGGGATCAGGCGAAGGCGTCCGCGCCCAGGTCCTGCTCGCCAGTAACCGCCCCCTGACTACCGTGCCCCTCGTGCCGACCGTCTCCGAGATCCACGTCGCCAAGGCGACCCGGCTGCCGATGCGCGCTGTCGGGCAGGTCGAGGTCGAGGAGGGCCGGGGGATCGTCGGCGACCGCTACCACGGCACGCGGCACCGGCACGTGACCGTGCAGAGCGCGACGGCGCTGGCCGAGTCCGCCGCGGTGTTCGGCCGCGACATCCCGGCCGCGCTGACCCGCCGCAACCTGACGCTCAGCGACGGCGTGGTGCCGCGCGAGCCGGGCGCGCGGATCCGGATCGGCGGCGTGCTGCTCGAGGTGGTCCGCGTCGCGGCGCCGTGCAAGCTCCTCGACGACACCATCGGCGCGGGTGCCCAGGAGGCGCTGCGCCGCCGCGCCGGCTCGGTGTGCCGGGTGCTGGCGTCGGGCACCGTGCAGGTGGGCGACGCGGTCGACCTCGCGGTGCCGCCGGGCGTGTGACGCAGGTCATCGGGCACCCGTCCCGATATGCGTCCCGGCCCGTCGGGTCGTAACGTCGCGCGGCGTGACCACGCAACAGACGACCCGCCAGCAGCCCTCCGACACCGGCTTCCTCGGCCAGCCCTCCGTGCTGGCCAACCTGTTCGGCGTCGAGCTGTGGGAGCGGTTCAGCTTCTACGGCATGCAGGGAATCCTGCTGATCTACCTGTACTTCTCGGTCGCCGACGGCGGTCTCGGCATCGACCAGGCCACGGCCACCGGCATCGTCGGCGCCTACGGCGGGGCGGTCTACCTGTCCACCATCCTGGGCGCCTGGCTGGCCGACCGGCTGATCGGCGCGGAGCGCACGCTCTTCTACGCGGCCGTCACGGTGATGGTCGGCCACATCGCGCTGGCGCTGGTTCCCGGGCTCACCGGTGTCGGTGTCGGCCTGGTGCTGATCGCGTTGGGCAGCGGCGGCGTGAAGGCCAACGCCACCTCGCTCGTCGGGTCGCTGTACGACGAGCACGACGAGCGCCGCGACGCCGGATTCTCGCTGTTCTACATGGGCATCAACATCGGCGCCCTCGTCGGACCGCTCCTCACCGGCCTGCTCCAGAAGCAGTGGGGCTTCCACGCCGGCTTCGCCCTCGCCGCGGTCGGCATGGCCGCCGGCCTGGTGCAGTACACCCTCGGCCGCAGCAAGCTGCCCGAGGAGACCCAGCACGTCCCCGACCCGCTACCCGCCGACCAGCGGGTGCGGTACGCCGCGGGGCTGGGCGCCGTCGTCGCCCTCGTCGTGGTGCTGTGCCTCGTCGACGTCATCACCGTGGACCGGCTGGCCAACATCGTGATCGGGGTCAGCGTCGTCGCCGCGATCGGGCTGTTCACGATGATGCTCGTGGACCGCGAGGTGCACGGCGCCGAGCGCCGCCGGGTGCTGGCGATGATCCCGCTGTTCGCGTGCAGTGCCGTCTTCTGGTCGCTCTACCAGCAGCAGTTCACGGTGGTGACGATCTACGCCGACGAGCGGCTGGACCGCGACCTCTTCGGCTGGGAGATGCCGATCTCGTGGGTGCAGTCGATCAACCCGGTCTTCATCATCGTGCTGGCCGGCTTGTTCGCGACGATGTGGACCCGGCTCGGTGACCGGGCCCCGTCCACGCCGGTGAAGTTCGGGCTCTMCACGATCCTGATGGGCGTCGCGTTCTTCCTGTTCCTGGCGATGCCGTCCGGCGCGGGAGCCGTGCCGCTCCTCGGGCTGGCGCTGATCCTGCTGGTCTTCACCCTCGCCGAGCTGCTCATCTCGCCGGTGGGGCTGTCGGTGGCGACCAAGCTGGCGCCGCGCAAGTACCTCACGCAGATGGTCGCGCTGTTCTTCCTCTCCGTGGCCCTCGGCACCGCGATGGCCGGCCAGCTCGCCGGCTACTACTCGGTGGACGACGAGCAGCCGTTCTTCCTGTGGATCGGGCTCGCGTCCGTGGTCACCGGTGTCGTGGTGCTGGCGCTGGCCAAGCCGATCCGGGGGTTGATGTCGGGCGTGCGCTGACCGCGCTCGCGCTGCCGGTCCCGCTCAGACCGCTTGCGCCTGCGGCGAGCGACCGCCGTACCGGCTGGAGCCGCGCAGCAGGACGACCACCCCGACGATCGCCAGGACGAAGGTGAGCCACTGGGTGGAGGCGAGGGCGACGAAGGGCGACTCGTCGTCGATGGCGGCGTCGGAGAAGGCGAACGTCGTGAAGTCGATCCACGCGTGCAGCAGCATGCAGACGATGAGGGTGCCGGCCACGCGGCGGGTGACGTAGAGGACGGATCCGGCCAGGAAGGCGAAGCCGATCTGCTGCACGGTGGAGCCCAGCGACTGTCCGAAGAGGACGTTCAGGGCGTGGATGAGCCCGAACAGCAGGCAGCTGAAGAACCAGGACAGGGCCTCGCCGAAGCCGCCGCGCAGGCCCACCAGACCGGTTCCGCGGGTCAACAGCTCCTCGCTGAAGCCCACGAGCAGCGTGCCGATGCCCAGGGCCAGCAGGAAGCCGTCGGAGCGGTCGGCGGGCCCGGCGCCCCCAGCAGGACGCCGACCCCGGGAAGGATCATCAGCACCGGCACCACCCACATCCACCGTGGGGCGCGCAGGTCCTCGTGGATCGCCGGACCCCACCAGCCGAGGTAGGTGGTGACGGCGGCCAGGAACACCGAGCCGAGCCCGACCGGGACGACAATCCCCTCGACGACGGTCGTCGTCGTGTCCCCGACGGCGTCGTAGTCGAGGCCCACGACGGTCCAGGTGAGGCCCACGATGGCCGTGTAGCCCACGGCGACGGCGACGGTGATGAGGGGACGTGGCTGCGCGCGCATCGTGGTCCTCCGGGGGGCGGCGGGTGCTCGGCACCGCAACCAGCCTCCCCCTCTCGCCGGGAGGGCCGAAAGTCCCCCGGCGGCTGGCGGCCGGCGAGCCCCGGCCCGCTCGGCCTTCGGTGTGGGTTCGGTGTCACCACGTGGCACCGATCCCGCCCTCAGTCGAGGCAGAACTCGTTGCCCTCGACGTCCTGCATCATCTGGCACGACTCGTTGTCCCGCCGGCCGGGGTCGTACGGATTCGTGGCGAGCACGTCGGCCCCGGACTAGGTTCGGGGGATGGCACAGCACTGGATCGCGACCGGGCCGGGTGGCCTCGACGTCTTCTCGTTCGAGGAGTACGACGTCCCGCCGCCCGGGCGGGGCGAGGTCACCATCGTGGTGCGGGCGGCCGGCATGAACCCCGCCGACGCCAAGCACGTGGCCCGCGGTGCCGCGGCCGACTTCCCCAAGGCGATCGGCTACGAGGTCGCCGGGGTGGTGAGCGCCGTCGGAGCGGACACCGAGATCGGGTCGGGGCCGGTGGCCGTGGGCGACGAGGTCCTCGCCTTCCGCATCAGCGGTGGCTAGGCCACCGAGGTGACCGTCGCGGCGCGCGACGTCTTCGCCAAGCCTGCGTCACTGTCGTTCGGCGAGGCCGCCAACCTGCTCCTGGCCGGGTGCACCGCATCCGAGATGCTGCACGTGACCGGTGTCGGCGAGGGCGACACGATCCTGGTCCACGGGGCGTCCGGCGCGGTCGGTCTGAGCGTGCTGCAGCAGGCCGCGCTGCTCGGTGCGCGGGTCGTCGGGACGGCGAGCGACGGCAGCTTCGACGCCGTGACGCGGTTCGGCGGCATCCCGGTCGCGTACGGCGACGGGCTCGAGCAGCGGGTGCGTGAGGCGGCGCCCGAGGGGGTGGTGGCCGCCCTGGACTGCGTGGGCACGGACGAGGCGATCGACGTCTCCCTGGCCCTGGTGGCCGACCGCGGCCGGATCGTCACCATCGCGGCCGCCGAGCGGGCGAAGCGTGACGGCCTGGTGGCGATCGCGGGCTCGATACCCGCCAGCCAGGCCTACCGGGACTCGGTGCGCGCCGACCTCGTGCGGCTGGCCGGTGA
>NZ_JBFUMD010000017.1:0-17733 GCF_054049555.1 Nocardioides sp. P5_C9_2 | reverse complement strand
GGACGAGGCCGCCGACGAGGCCGAGGCCGCCGACGAGAACGACCCCCTCGAGAAGTTCCGCCGCGAGCTGTGGGCCAAGCCCGGCGACTGGTTCGTGGTGCACACCTACTCCGGCATGGAGAAGCGGGTCAAGCAGAACCTCGAGAACCGCATCATCTCCCTCAACATGGAGGACTACATCCACGAGATCGTGGTCCCCACCGAAGAGGTCGCCGAGATCAAGAACGGCCAGCGCAAGATGGTCACCCGCACCGTCCTGCCCGGCTACGTCCTGGTCCGCATGGACCTCACCGACGAGTCGTGGTCGGCCGTGCGCCACACGCCGTCGGTCACCGGCTTCGTCGGTCACAGCCACCAGCCGGTGCCGCTGAGCATGACCGAGGTCGAGGACATGCTCGCCCCCGCCGTGGTCGCCGTCGCCGAGGCCGAGGCCGCTGCCGCCGCCGGGGACAGGCCCGCCGCGGCCGCCGCGGCGAAGAAGCCCGTCGAGGTCGCCGACTTCGACGTGTCCGACTCGGTCATGGTGGTCGACGGTCCGTTCGCCACGCTGCACGCGACGATCACCGAGATCAACGCCGAGTCCCAGAGGGTCAAGGCCCTCGTCGAGATCTTCGGCCGGGAGACCCCGGTCGAGCTGAGCTTCAGCCAGATCCAGAAGGTCTGACGCTCACCCGCACCAACCGCGACACCCGTGGCAGGGGGCACCCGCCCTCGTCAGGACCACAGAGAACAGGAAGAGAACATGCCTCCCAAGAAGAAGATCGCTGCGCTGGTCAAGGTGCAGCTCCAGGCCGGTGCCGCGACCCCGGCCCCGCCGGTCGGTACCGCGCTCGGCCCGCACGGCGTCAACATCATGGAGTTCTGCAAGGCCTACAACGCGCAGACCGAGTCGATGCGCGGCAACGTGATCCCCGTCGAGATCACGATCTACGAGGACCGCTCGTTCGAGTTCATCACCAAGACTCCTCCGGCCGCCGAGCTCATCAAGAAGGCCGCCGGCCTGTCGAAGGGCTCCGGCGTCCCGCACAA
The DNA here is from genome assembly GCF_054049555.1 of Nocardioides sp. P5_C9_2. Taxonomy (NCBI): domain Bacteria; kingdom Bacillati; phylum Actinomycetota; class Actinomycetes; order Propionibacteriales; family Nocardioidaceae; genus Nocardioides; species Nocardioides sp. P5_C9_2. The sequence goes on along the minus strand of NZ_JBFUMD010000017.1, from coordinate 16,704 downwards.
GGAGAAGGTCGGCAAGCTGAGCAAGGACCAGGTCCGCGAGATCGCGACCACCAAGCTCCCCGACCTCAACGCCAACGACATCGACGCCGCGATGAAGATCGTCGAGGGCACCGCCCGCTCCATGGGCGTCACCACCGACTGATCACCCCCGAGGCGCCGCGTCCCGCGGCACCGACGGACATCCCGGCCTCCCAGCCGACACCCCGTGGCAGGACCGCGCTGGTCCACTGACCACAACTGACGAAAAGAGACAGACATGCAGCGCAGCAAGACCTACCGCGCAGCGGCCGAGCAGTTCGACAAGGACGAGCTCCACGCCCCGCTGACCGCCATCAAGATCGCCAAGGGCGGCTCCAAGAAGAAGTTCGACGAGACCCTCGACGTCGTCATGCGCCTCGGCGTCGACCCCCGCAAGGCCGACCAGATGGTCCGCGGCACCGTCAACCTCCCGCACGGCACCGGCAAGACCGCCCGCGTCCTCGTGTTCGCCAACGCCGACAAGGCCGAGGCCGCCCGTGAGGCCGGCGCCGACTTCGTCGGTGGCGACGAGCTCATCGAGAAGGTCAACGGCGGCTGGCTCGACTTCGACGCCGTCGTCGCGACCCCCGACATGATGGGCAAGGTCGGTCGCCTCGGTCGCGTCCTCGGCCCCCGCTCCCTCATGCCGAACCCGAAGACCGGCACGGTGACCCCCGACGTCGCCAAGGCCGTCACGGACATCAAGGGCGGCAAGATCGAGTTCCGCGTCGACCGCCACGCCAACCTGCACTTCATCATCGGCAAGGCGTCCTTCTCCGAGAGCCAGCTCGCGGAGAACTACGCCGCCGCCCTCGAGGAGGTGCTGCGGCTCAAGCCCGCCAGCTCCAAGGGCCGCTACATCAAGAAGGTCACCGTCTCCACGACCATGGGCCCCGGCGTCCAGGTCGACCCCAACCGCACCAAGAACGTCGCGGTCGAGGACGAGGCCCAGGCCTGACCCAGCCCGACCCGCTCCACCGACGCCCCGGCCATCCCCGTGATGGCCGGGRCGTCGTCGTCTGCTGGGACCGGGTGGGAGGATGGCGACGCGCAGGCGTCCGGCACGCCGGGTTTGTCACGGGGACGGCCGGGTGGACGCCTCGCGCACCCACCCCACGAAGGAGCCCTCATGGCCCGCCCCACCCTGGCCCGTCGCCTCGGCACCGCCGCCCTGCTGACGACCCTCGCCCTGTCCACCGCCGCGTGCGGCAGCGACAGCGGGGCGTCCACCGGCACCGACACGAGCGCGTCGGGCGAGGAGTCGTCGAGCGAGGAGGCACCCGAGTCCTCGGGTGACCTCCAGGAGCTCGACGGGGCGGAGTTCTACCCCGCCGTCATGCAGGCGCTCCAGGACGCCGGGAGCTTCGCGTTCACGATGAGCAGCAGCACCGAGGGCTCCGATGCCGGCGGCATGGAGATGCAGGGCGTCATGCGGTACGGCGACGACGGGGTCGACATGCAGGCCACCGGCACCGGCCAGGGCTCGGACGACCTCGAGATGATCATGCTCGACAAGGTGTTGTACATGAGCGGCGTCGGCATGGACCTCGGTGACAAGAAGTGGCTCAAGGTCGACATGAGCGACCCCGACAGCCTCTTCGGCATGCTCGGCAAGTCCACGGATCCCGAGACGATGTTCAAGGCGATGCAGAAGCCCCAGGAGTTCGAGCTGCTCGGCACCGAGGAGGTCGACGGCGTCGAGACCAACCACTACAAGATCGTCATGGACACCGCGGCGTACGTCGATGCCATGGACATGCCGGCGGAGCTCGCGACCTCGATGCCGGACGACATCGGCGTCGAGATGTGGGTCGACGCCGACAACCTGCCGCGCCAGTTCCACCAGAAGCTCGAGATCCCCGGGATCGCCGGCGGCCAGGCCACGAGCAGCACCACCGAGGGCACCTACTCCGACTACGGCACCGACGTGACCATCGAGGCGCCGCCCGCCTCCGAGGTCACCGACAAGATGCCGGGCATGTGATCGGTCGCCGGGGAGCTACTCGACGAAGATCCGGTCGTCGATGAGCTGCTCGGCGACCTCACGGCCGTCGGCCTCGAAGCGTCCCTGGTCGAACCGCTTGCGGTACTCGAGGTCGACGTCGTCGCGCCCGAACCGGTTCTTCTCGACGCTCAGCACCGCCCACTGACGGAAGCGCTCGGCGTTGCCGATGTCGTAGGTGAGGTGGTGCCGGGCGACGACGTCGAACTTGCTGCTCAGCACCAGGATGACGTCGGCCTCGTAGGCCAGGGCCGAGGAGCCGCGGAGGTGGTGGCTGCGCATGCGCATCCCGGTGCGCAGCGCCTCCTTGTCGGCGGCGACGACTGCGAGGACCGGGGCCGCGATGTCGATGGCCAGGTCCTTGAGGCCCTCGACGACCGTGGTGCTGCGCTCGAGGTCGTCCGTCGTGGCGCCGGGGACCAGCACCTTCTGCAGGTAGTCGACGACCACCATCGGCGTCGTGCCGGTGACGCGACGCACCTCGTCGATGCGCTCGCGGATGGCGGCGAGGTCGGTGCGGCTGCCGGTCGACCGGTGCACGAAGAGCATGTCCGCGTACCCGCGCACCGCCGTGAGTGCCGTCAGGGCGCCGGGCACCGTGTCGAGCCGCTCCTCGAGCGGACCGGTGTCCGCAGCGTCGAACGCCTCGCGGATGGCGGTCAGGCGGACCTGGTGGGAGTCGTCCTTCTCCCCGGCCTCGAGCGCGACCAGCTTGAGGAGGAGGTCCTCGGCCTCGTGCTCGAAGGAGAAGTAGACGACGGGGCGACCGGTGCGTGCGACGGTGCGGCAGACCTGGACCGCGAAGGTCGTCTTGCCCAGGCCCTGCGGCCCGGCGAGGAGGACCAGCGAGCCGGCGCGCAGGCCTCCGCCGATGAGGGGGTCGAGGCCCCCGAAGCCGGTGGGCCACAGGCGTCGGGGCGCGCCGCCGACGTCCCGCATCCGGTCCTCGGTGCGGGCCAGGGTCGTGCCGATGGTGCTGAGGTCGTCGTCCACGAGACCATGCAACCAACTGTTCGGCCCCGGCGTGGGCGATCCCCGATTTGTCCGACCACCGCCGGCCCCCTAGTGTGAGCTCCTGAAACCAGAGACCGCCGGTTGTCGACGGGCATCAGCCCCGAGATCGAAGGTTCCGCACACAGCGGACGGCCAGCGCAGGTGGGAGCACGATCCGCAGCGATGCGAGTCCACGCCCCGAGCCTGCGCTCGGGGCGTTCGTCGTCGTAGGGCCCTTCACCGGTTCTCACATCGGAAGGAGACCCATGGCGCGGCCAGAAAAGACTGCCGCCGTTGCGGAGATCGTTGAGTCGTTCAACGATGCCGYCGGTGCTGTGCTGACCGAGTACCGCGGGCTCACCGTGAAGCAGCTGCAGGACCTGCGGCGCTCCCTCGGCGAGAACGCCAGCTACGCCGTGGTCAAGAACACGCTTGCCAAGATCGCCGCCACCGAGGTGGGCATCGAAGGCTTCGACGACCTGCTCAAGGGCCCCACGGCCATCGCCTTCATCAATGGAGACGTGGTCGAGGCAGCCAAGGGTCTGCGTGACTTTGCCAAGGCAAACCCCGCCCTCGTCATCAAGGGCGGTGTCCTGGACGGCAAGTCCCTCGACGCTGCGGAGGTCGCCAAGCTGGCGGACCTCGAGTCGCGTGAGGTGCTGCTGGGCAAGCTCGCGGGCGGTCTGCTCGCGTCGCTGTCCCAGGCCGTCTACCTCCTCAACGCCCCGCTCGCCCAGGCTGCCCGGCTCGCCGGCGCCCTGGAGGCGAAGGCGACCGAGGACCCCTCCATCCTCGCAGGTGGTGCCGGCACGCCGGCCGCTGCCGAGGAGACCCCGGCCGCCGACGAGGCGACCGAGTCCACCGACGCCTGACCGGGCCGACGTACACCACCTACACCATCGGGTGAGCGTGTCGCTCCGCGTCACGCTGCCACCCACCAAGCGAAAGGAACCGCCATCATGGCGAAGCTCACCACCGACGAGCTGCTCGACGCGTTCAAGGAAATGACCCTCATCGAGCTCTCCGAGTTCGTGAAGCAGTTCGAGGAGACCTTCGGCGTCACCGCCGCGGCTCCCGTTGCCGCTGCCGCCGCCCCCGCTGCCGGTGGCGCCGCCGCCGGTGGCGACGAGGCCGCTGCGCAGGACGAGTTCGACGTCGTCCTCGAGGCTGCCGGCGACAAGAAGATCAACGTCATCAAGGAGGTGCGCGCCCTCACGAGCCTCGGCCTGAAGGAGGCCAAGGACCTCGTCGAGGCCGCCCCCAAGCCGATCCTCGAGAAGGTCGACAAGGCTGCGGCCGACAAGGCGAAGGAGGCCCTCGAGGCCGCCGGCGCCACGGTCTCCGTCAAGTGACGCACCCGGTGCCGGCCTGATCGGCACCACCCGCGGCCATGGCCGCACCCGTCCTCAGGGCGGTCACCCCCGGGTGGCCGCCCTGAGGCGTTCCCGGGGCCCTGTACCCGGCCCGGGGGAGCGGCTAGAGTGGGCGAGGTCTGATGCGCATCACGAAATGAGTTGCTTCATGCGCAACAAGCGAACCGGCGAGACGATGACTCGCCTGCTCCGCAACGCACGCTACGAGGTGCTGCCCACCGCCTCCACCGAGGACAAGGTGCTGGCGCACGTGCCGCGCGACGTCGCCGTCACGGTCACCGCCTCGCCGGGCAAGGGCCTCGAGGCCACGCTGGACCTCGCCGAACGCCTGTCCGGGCACGGGTACGTCGTGGTGCCCCACCTCGCCGCCCGGATGGTCACCGGGCGGAGCGAGCTCGAGGAGATCGTCGAGCGACTCACCGGCAAGGCAATCTCGCGGATCTTCGTGCCGGGCGGCGACGCGGACCCGGCGGGTGACTACGTCGATGCGTTGGCCCTGCTCGAGGACCTGGCCGTGCTGGGGAGACCGTTCACCCACGTCGGGATCACGGGCTACCCGGAGTCGCACCCCTCCATCCACGACGACCTGACGGTGCAGTCGATGTGGGACAAGCGCAGGCATGCCACGCACATCGTCAGCAACCTGACCTTCGACGCCGCCGTGGTGCGCGACTGGCTGCACCGGCTGCGCGCACGGGGGGTCACCATGCCGCTGCTGCTCGGCATCCCGGGTCCGGTCGAGCGCGCCAAGCTGCTCGCGATGGCGACCCGCATCGGGGTCGGGGAGTCGACGCGGTTCCTGGCCAAGAACAAGGGCATGTTCGCCCGCCTCGCGGCCCCCGGCGGCTTCACCGGGGAGACCTTCCTGGAGAAGTGCGCGCCCGCGCTCGGGGCCGACGGCGCGCTGGTCGAGGGCCTGCACGTCTTCACGTTCAACCAGATCGCCGAGACCGAGGCGTGGCGCGTGGACCTCCTCGACCGCCTCGCCGGACGCTGACGGTCGGCTACGGCAGCAGGTCGGCCAGCGCCCGCTCGAGGCCGTGGTCACCGGTCTCCACGACCGTGAGGGGCAGCCCGATGCTCGCCGCGGCGCTCTCGGCGAGGCTCCGGAGCTCGTCGTCCGGGTCCTGCGCCAGCCAGACCATCCGCGTGTAGTGGTCGAAGTAGGTGTCGCGCAGCTCCGGGTGGCGGTCCAGCCCGAGCTCCTGCAGCACGGTGCGGGCGAACGAGCGGGCCAGGAAGTCGGTGAGGAGGTAGGTGCCCGGCTGCTCGTCGAAGAAGCGCTCGAGCCGCGAGGCCCCGGCGTACACGTCGTAGCAGTGCAGGCCCGGCAGCCGCGGCAGGTCGAGCTCGCGGCAGACCTCGTCGAGGGCGCCGTAGGTCCCGCAGTCGGCGTACCCCACCACCACCCGTCCGTACGACGCGCCGAGGCGCCGGGCCAGGGTGCGGACCTCCTCGGCGATCCGCTCCGGACGGTTGTGCAGCAAGGGGTTGAGCGGGTGCACGTCGAGCGGCCACCCGCGGCGGGCGGCGACGGCGGCCGCCGGCTGGGCGAGGGCCCCGCACGCGATCAGGGCGACCCGGTCGAGGCGCTCAGAAGGCGAGCTGCTCGACGAAGGCGTCGTTGAAGTCGGGGCGGTCGGAGAGCTCGACATAGGTCACCTCCTCCAGCAGGGCCAGGGCGCCGGCCCGCTCGCGGACCGACAGCAGGGCCATCTTGGCGCCCTCGCCGGCCACGTTGCCGGCGGCCACGATCCGCAGCACCGGCAGCTGGGGGACCAACCCGATGCGGACGGCCGAGGCCGGGGAGAGGTAGCTGCCGAAGGACCCGGCGAGCAGCACCTGCTGGACGTCGCGGTGCTCGAGGCCGAGCTGCTCCAGCAGGAGCGACCAGCCCGTCGAGATCGCGGCCTTGGCGAACTGGAGCTCGCGGACGTCGCGCTGGGACAGGTAGACGCACTCGACCGGCTCGGCGTCCGGTGTGGGTCGGTGCAGCAGGAAGACGCGCTCCTCCCCGATGCGCGACATGCGGTCGGCCAGCGCGGGGGCGATCCGGTGCGCCGCCTCGTCCGGCACCAGGCGGCCGGTGGAGTCGAGCAGCCCCACCCGCACCAGCTCGGCCACCGCGTCCACCAGACCGGATCCGCACAGTCCGCGAGGCTCCACGTCGCCGATGACGCCGAGGGTCACCGGCGGGTCGTCGCCGGTGGCGTGCGGGTCGACCTTGATCACCTCGATGGCGCCGTCCGCGGCGCGCATGCCGCACCGGATGGCGCCACCCTCGAAGGCAGGCCCGGCCGGGGCGGCGGTGGACAGGATCGTCTCGCCGTCGCTGAGGACGATCTCGCAGTTGGTGCCGACGTCGATGAAGAGCCGGGTCCGCTTGTCGCGGTCCATGCCGGTCGCGAGCATGCCCGCGACGATGTCGCCGCCGACGTAGGCCCCGAGGGCCGGGAAGAAGTAGGCCCGCGCCCGGGGGTGCAACGAGAGCCCCACCTCGGCGGCCAGGACCGGGGGCGGCTGCGCGGACGACATGACGAAGGGAGCCACGCCCAGGGGCTCGGGGTCGATGCCCAGGACCAGTGCGGTCATCGTGGCGTTGCCGGCGACCGCGACCTCGTAGACCTGGGCCGGGTCGACGCCCGCCTCGCGGCAGACCCGGGCAGCGAGGTCGGCCAGCGTGGCCCCGGCGGCGGCCTGGAGGCGACCCAGGGCCTGCGGATCCATCATGGTCGCGCTGATCCGGGTGATCACGTCACCGCCGAACGGCTGCTGGGCGTTGAGCACGGACGCCACCGCGAGCGGGGTGCCGGTGCCGACGTCGAGGAGCGTGCCGACCACGGTCGTGGTGCCGAGGTCGAAGGCGATCGCGTAGCGCGACGCCGTGGTGTCGCCGGGCTCGACGTCGACGAGGTCCTCGTCGATGATCACCGCGGTGACCTTGAAGTCCGCCTCGCGCAGCACGGTCGACAGGCGGCGCAGGACGTGGAGGTCGGCCGTCAGCTCGAGGTCGTCGATGGCGTCGGTGAGGCGGACCAGGTCGCTGCGCTGGTCGCCCAGCGTGGCCTCGGTGAGCTCGACGTACCGCTTCTGGACCGCGGGGCGCAGGATCACCTGCCGYCCGATGCCGACGGTGGCGGCCTTGGGCCGCGTGGTGAGGGGTGGGACCTCGATCGCCAGGTCGCGGGTGGCGTGCACCAGGCAGCCCAGCCGCCAGCCGGCAGCGATCTGGTCGCTGCTGAAGGTGCGTACGTCGTGGCGCGTGAGGGGCACGTCCCCACCCTCGACCCGGACCTTGCACTTGTGGCAGGTGCCGTGGCCGCCACAGGTCGAGTCGACGGCGATGCCGTTCCACGAGGCCGCGTCGAAGACCGTCACCCCGGGGGGCACCCGGACCCCCCGCGTGGTCGGCGGGACCGCGGCGCCGTCCTCGGCCAGCGTGTGCACCGTGAAGGTGAGGTCGACCCGGCCGGTGCCGTCGTGCGGCACCGGCCCGGTGCCGGATCGCTCGAGGAGGCCCTCGCGGGCGTCGTCCGCGAGGGAGAAGTCGGGCCCGTCGGTCACGGCCGGGTCACCGGTCCCCGGGTTCACCGGGCGGGTTCGGCTTCCCTCGCCTGCCGCGCCCGGTGCGCGGCGATCCAGCTGCCGCCCCACTCGTCGTGCCCCAGCAGCAGGTCGGCGGCCTTGACGGCCTCGACGATCTGCGGGGTGCGGGTGTCCATGATCGCGGACGTGAGGCCGGCGGTCATGGCCATCGGGAGGAAGGCGGCGCCCAGGCTGTGGCGCGACGGCATCCCGAACGACACGTTGGAGGCACCACAGGTCATGTTGACCCCGAACTCCTCGCGGATCCGGCGCATCGTCTCCAGCGTCGTGTTGACGACCTCCTGGTCGGCGCCGATGGGCATGGCCAGCGGGTCGATGACGATGTCGGCGGCCGCGATGCCGTACTCCCGGGTGGCGACCTCGATGATCTTGCGGGTCAGCACGATCCGCTTCTCGACCTCCATCGGGATCTCGTCGGCGTCGTTCGGCAGCGCGATGACGGCGGCGTCGTACTTCTTGACCAGCGGCAGGATCTGCTCCATCCGCTCGTCCTCGGCGGTGATCGAGTTGACCAGGGCGCGGCCCTGGTAGACCGCGAGGCCGGCCTCCAGCGCCTCGACGACCGAGGAGTCGATGCAGATGGGCTTGTCGGTCAGGCCCTGGACCATGGTGATGGCCCTGGCCAGCAGGTCGGCCTCGTCGGTCAGCGGCACGCCCATGTTGATGTCGAGCACGTCGGCGCCGCCCTCGACCTGCGCGATCACGTCGCGCTCGATCGCGGAGAGGTCGCCGGCTCGCAGCTGCTCCTGGAAGATGCGGCGCCCGGTCGGGTTGATCCGCTCGCCGATGAGGCAGAAGCGGGTGTCGTGGCCGATGACGACCTGCTGGGTGGCCGAGCGGAGGACCGTCTCGAGGCGAGGAGCGGCCATTACGCAGGCACCTTCGAGCGCTTCTCCTCGAGCAACCGCTTGGCGCGCTTGACCGTCTGCGAGGCGTCCGCCGCGTAGCCGTCGGCACCGACCGCGTCGGCGTACTCCTGGGTGACCGGGGCGCCGCCGACCATGACGATGACGCTGTCGCGGATGCCGGCCTTCTCCAGCGCGTTCATGTTGGCCTTGAACATCGGCATCGTGGTGGTGAGGAACGCCGAGAAGCCGACGATGTCGGGCTGGTGCAGGTCGATGGCCTCCACGAACTTCTCGGGGGCCACCTGCACGCCGAGGTCGATCACCTCGAAGCCGGCGCCCTCGAGCATGATGTTGACCAGGTTCTTGCCGATGTCGTGGACGTCGCCCTTGACGGTGCCCATCAGGAACTTGCCGATGGTCTGCACGCCGGTCTCGGCCAGCAGCGGGCGCAGCCGCTCCATGGCACCCGCCATCGCGCGGCCGGCGATGAGCATCTCCGGGACGAAGAAGTCACCGCGCTCGAAGCGCGCACCCACCTCCTCCAGGGACGGGATCAGGGCGTCGAACAGGAGCGTCTGCGGCTCCATGCCGAGGCCCAGGCCATCGTTGGTCAGCTCGAGGACACGCGGGGCGTTGCCCACCAGCGTCTCGTCGTACAGGCCCTTCAGGATCTCCTCCGGAGTCATGCGACCACCTCCTCCTGGTTGTGTGACGTGCGGTGTGCTGCCGGTGTGGTGACGGGGGTGCTGGCGTGGGTGGCGCCGGGGGTGGCGCCGCGCAGGAGTGCAGAGAGGCCGGTGGCGTGCTCCAGCAGCCGGAGGCCGAGCTCGTCGAGCCGCTCCTCCAGCCGGGGCGTGGGCCCCGAGATCCCGAGGGCGGCGACCACGTCGCCGTGCACCCCGGACACCGGGACCGCGATGCCGGTGAGGCCGATCTCGAGCTCGTCGGCGGTGAGGGCCCAGCCGCGCTCGCGCGTGCGGATCCCGTCGCGCCGCAGCGCCTCGCGGTCGGTGACCGTCAGTGGGGTCGGCCGCTCCAGGGCGCCCTCGGGCAGTGCGAGGGCGCCCCAGGCGAGGAACACCTTGCCGAGTGCGGAGCAGTGGGCCGGCACCTCGACCTCGGTCCAGTCGCGGGTGCCGAGCAGGTACGTCGAGTCGACCTGCGCGACCTGCACGACGCGGTCGCCGCGGGTCACGCTCAGGTGGATGGTCTCGCCGGTCTCCTCGCCGATCGCCTCCATCGCGGGTCGGGCCAGGCGGACCAGCTCGTCCCACGGGTCGTGGCGCGCGGCGTACAGCCAGAAGAGGCGGCCGGCGACGTAGGACCCGGCGGCGTCGCGCTCGAGCAGTCCCGAGCGCTCCAGCGCGGTCAGCATCCGCGAGGTCGTGGACTTCGCCAGCCCGCTCGCGTCCTGGAGGTCGGCGAACGTGAGCGGCTCGTCGGCGCGCACCACCGTGGCCACGAGGTCGGCAGCGCGGTCGACGGCGCGGGTGCCGCTGGCTCCACCGTGGGCGACCGGCTCGGTCACGCGGGACTCCTGATCTGGGAGGACGTGCTGTGTTCGGGATCGCGACGGGGGGTTCCCACACGTTCCATGATGTGGAACCGTGGTTCCACATCATGAGGTTAGGAGCCGTCGCGCGGTCGGGTCAAGCACCTGTCCGCGGTCGGGACGGCCCGTCGACACCCAGGAGGACCCGTGTTCCGCAACACGATGCCGCGCTACGAGGTGCTGTCCGAGGACGCGATGGCCACCCTCGACAAGGGCTGGCGCAGGCTGATGACCGAGATCGGCGTCGAGTTCATGGACGACCGCGCGCTCGAGCTGTTCCGCGCGGCGGGCCAGCGGGTGGAGGGCCACACGGTCTTCCTCGACCCCGACTTCGTCCTCGCCCAGGTCGCCAAGGCCCCGCGGGAGTTCGACGTGCAGGCGCGCAACCACGAGCACGACCTCCACATCGGCGGTGACTCGATGGCCTTCGGCGCGGTCTACGGACCGCCGTTCGTGCGCCAGGGCGACGTACGCCGCGACGCGACGATGGAGGACTTCCACAGCTTCACCAAGCTCGCCCAGACGTTCCCGGTGCTCGACTCGGCCGGCGGCGTGATCTGCGAGCCCAACGACACCCCGCTCGACAGTCGGCACCTCGACATGACCTACGCGCTCCAGACGCTGACCGACAAGGTCTACATGGGCAACGTGGTGTCGGGGGTCAACGCCGCGGACACGCTGGCCATGACCTCCATCCTCTTCGGCTCCCGCGAGGCGATCGAGCAGACGCCGGCGACCATCTCGCTCATCAACTGCAACTCGCCGCTGCGCTGGGACGACCGGATGCTGGAGGCGCAGTTCGAGTACTCCGCCGCCGGCCAGCCGGTCGTGCTGACCCCGTTCATCCTGATGGGGGCCATGTCGCCGGTGACCATCCCGGCGGCCCTGGTCCAGCAGATCGTCGAGGCGCTCTCGGGCATCGCGCTGTCCCAGCTGATCCGGCCCGGGACGCCGGTGATCTTCGGGTCCTTCCTCTCCAACATCGACATGCAGTCCGGCTCGCCGACCTTCGGCACCCCCGAGTCCGGGATCGGCCTGCTCTGCACCGGCCAGATCGCCCGCCACTTCGGCCTGCCGTTCCGCACCGGCGGCGGGCTCACGTCCTCGCAGGTGGCCGACGCCCAGGCCGGCTACGAGGCGCTGATGACCCTGATGCCGACCTTCCTGGCCGGCGCCAACTGGGTGATGCACTCCGCCGGCTGGCTCGAGGGCGGGCTGGTGGCGGGCTACGAGAAGTTCATCGTGGACGTCGAGCTGCTGCAGATGCTGCGCCACGAGTTCACGCCGATGGAGATCGACGAGGCGTCGATGGCCTTCGGTGCCCACGAGGAGGTCGGTCACGGGGGGCACTTCCTCGGGGCGATGCACACCATGGAGCGCTTCCGCACCTGCTTCTACCGCCCGATGCTGTCCTCCTCGGACAACTACGAGAAGTGGATGCGCAACGGGGGCCACGACGCCAACGCCCGGGCCGCCGAGATCTACCGCAAGAAGCTCGACGAGTACGAGCAGCCGGCGCTCGACGACGCGGTCCGCGAGGAGCTCGAGGAGTACGTCATCCGGCGGCGCGCCGAGCTCGGCGACTGACCGCCGTCACGACAGGCCGCTGATCGTCCCGTCGTCCGCGAGGTCGATCCGGGCTGCCGACGGGTCGCGCGGCAGGCCCGGCATCGTCATCATGTCGCCGCAGACGACCACGACGAACCCGGCGCCGGCCGAGAGTCGTACCTCCCGCACGTGCAGCTCGTGGCCCGAGGGGGCGCCGAGTGCCTTGGGGTCGGTGGAGAACGAGTACTGCGTCTTGGCGACGCACACCGGCAGCTCGCCGTACCCGTCGCGCTCGATGCGGTCGAGGCGCCGTCGGGCCTTGGCGTCCCAGGTGACCTGCCCGGCGCCGTAGAGCCGGGTGGCGATCGCCTCGACCTTCGCGATGAGCGTGAGGTCGTCGGCATAGGTGAAGGAGAACTCGTACGGCGAGGGCTCGTCGAAGGCGGCCAGGACGCCCTTGGCCAGGTCCTGCGCGCCGCTGCCGCCGTCGGCGAAGTGGGTCGCGGGGTAGGCCGCGACCCCCTCGGCGGCGACCATCTCGACGACCTTGGCGACCTCGCGGTCGGTGTCGGTGGGGAAACGGTTGACCGCCACGACGCACGGGATGCCGTAGACGCCCCGGACGTTGTCGAGGTGGCGGCGCAGGTTGACCATCCCGGCCTCGAGCGCGTCGAGGTCCTCGGTGCCGAGGTCGGTGAGTGGCACGCCGCCGTGGTACTTCAAGGCCCGGACGGTGGCCACGACCACCGCCACGTCCGGGCGCAGTCCGGACTTGCGGCACTTGATGTCGATGAACTTCTCGGCGCCGAGGTCGGCTCCGAACCCGGCCTCCGTGACGACGACGTCGGCCAGCCGCAGCCCGGCGCGGGTCGCGGTGACCGAGCTGCACCCGTGCGCGATGTTGGCGAAGGGGCCGCCGTGCACGAAGGCCGGTGCGCCCTCCAGGGTCTGCACCAGGTTGGGTGCCAGGGCGTCGCGGAGCAGCACCGCCATCGCGCCGTCGGCGCCGAGCTCGCGCGCCGTCACCGGAGTCATCGCCCGGGTGTAGCCGATGACGATGTCGCCGATCCGCCGCCTGAGGTCGCCCCACGACTCGGTGAGGCAGAAGATCGCCATCAGCTCCGAGGCGACCACGATGTCGAAGCCGTCCTCGCGGGGGAAGCCGTTGGCGTGGCCGCCGAGCCCGACGGTGACCTCGCGCAGCGCCCGGTCGTTGGTGTCCAGCACCCGCTTCCAGGTCACGCTGCGCACGTCGATGTCGAGCTCGTTGCCGTGGTGGACGTGGTTGTCGATGAGGGCGGCGAGCAGGTTGTTGGCCGCCGCGATGGCGGCGAAGTCGCCGGTGAAGTGCAGGTTGATCTCGGTCATCGGGACGACCTGGCTGTAGCCGCCGCCGGCGGCGCCGCCCTTCATCCCGAACACCGGCCCCATGGACGGCTCGCGCAAGCAGGCGACGGTCCGGTGCCCGAGCCCGTGCAGGGCGTCGGTCAGCCCGACGGTCGTGGTGGTCTTTCCCTCGCCGGGCGGGGTGGGTGAGAGTGCCGTCACCAGGACGAGCCGGCCCAGGGGGCGGTCGGCGAGGGACGCGAGGTAGGTGAGGTCGACCTTGGCCTTGTGGTGGCCGTAGGGCACGAGGTGCTCCTCGGGGATCCCGAGGGTCTGCGCGGCGACGTCCCGGATCGGCTGCAGGGTGGCGGCGTTCGCGATCTCGATGTCCGACAACATGTGGTCGTCCTCCCTCGGTGGTGCCCGGTGTATCGGTCAGTGCCTCCCGCTCAGCGGAAGACGACGGTGCGGTCCCCGTTGAGCAGGACCCGCGACTGCGCGTGCCAGCGCACCGCGCGGGAGAGCACCTGCGCCTCGACGTCGCGCCCGGCGGCCACCAGCTGGTCCTGGTCGTGGGTGTGGTCGACACGGATGACGTCCTGCTCGATGATCGGGCCCTCGTCGAGGTCCCCGGTGACGTAGTGGGCGGTCGCACCGACGAGCTTGACGCCCCGGTCGAAGGCCTGGTGGTAGGGACGCGCGCCCTTGAAGCTGGGCAGGAACGAGTGGTGGATGTTGATCGCTCGGCCCGAGAGCCGGCGGCACAGGTCGTCGGAGAGGACCTGCATGTAGCGGGCCAGCACGACCAGGTGCGTCCCGGTGGCGTCCACCAGCTCCATCAGCCGCCGCTCCGCGTCGGCCTTGGTGTCCGGCGTGACCGGGACGTGGTGGAAGTCGAGGCCGTAGGAGCGGACCAGCGCCTCCGCGTCGCGGTGGTTGGACACCACGGCCGGGATCTCCACCTGGAGGGCGCCGGTGCTGGCCCGGAAGAGCAGGTCGTTGAGGCAGTGCAGGTGCTTGGACACCATGATCAGCGTCCGGTACGGCGCCGTCGCGCCCCACAGCTCGAACGTCATGTCGAAGCGCCCGGCCACGCCCGAGAAGTCGTCGCGCAGCGAGTCTGCGGTGGCCGCGCCGTCGACCACGAAGTCGATGCGCATGAAGAAGCGGTCGGTCAACCGGTCCCCGAACTGCTGGCTCTCCACGATGTTGCCGCCGCGCTCGACGAGGAAGCCGGACACGGCGTGCACGATGCCCGGCCGGTCCGGGCAGGAGAGGACGAGCACGTAGTGGCTCGGGGCCGGCACCATGGGAGCTCCTGGGGCGGATCGGGGTCGAGGAGGCTGTTGCGCTCGACGGAACGCAGTCTGCGATACGCAACAGCCGGTGCGCTAGTCTCCGGGCATGAGCAAGGCTGCCTCGATCGTCGGCGAGGTCGACGGCGCGACGGGGGTCGCGGCGGTCGAGACCACCTCGGCCGTCACCGGCCAGGGCGTCCAGTCGGTCGACCGGGCGCTGGCCATCCTCGAGGTCCTGGCCCGGGTCGGTGAGGCCGGGGTCACCGAGATCGCCGCCGAGCTCGGGGTCCACAAGAGCACCGCGTTCCGGCTGGTCGCCACCTTGGAGGCGCACCGCCTCGTCGAGCAGACGGTGGACCGCGGTCGCTACCGCCTCGGTGTCGGCATCCTGCGGCTCGCGGGAGCCACCACCGCCCGGCTCGACCTGGTGCAGGAGGCGCGCCCCATCTGCCGCCAGCTGGCCGCCGACACCGGCGAGACGGTCAACGTCGCGGTGCTGTCGGAGAGCTCGGCGCTGTACCTCGACCAGGTCGCGGGGTCCTCGGCCCTCCAGCCCCACAACTGGGTCGGCCAGCACATCCCCCTCCACGCCACGAGCAACGGCAAGGTGCTGCTGAGCGGCCTCGACGACGCCTCCCTCGACGCGGTCCTCGGCACGCTGGCGACGTACACCCCGCAGACCATCACCCGCCGACCGTTGCTGGACGAGGAGCTCGACCGCGTCCGCGAGCAGGGCTACGCCCTGGCCGTCGACGAGCTGGAGGTCGGCCTCACCGCCGTGGCCGCGCCGATCCGCAACGCCCACGGTGACGTGGTGGCGTCGATGAGCGTCTCCGGACCGTCCTTCCGGCTCCCTCCGGAGCGCGTCGGAGAGGTCGTCCGGCTGGTCCTCGAGGCGGCTCTCGAGGTCTCGCGCCGACTCGGCTGGGGTCACCGGTAGGTCACGCTGGTCCGGTCGCCCTTGACGCCCGGGTCACCTCGCAGCATCCTCGGAGTGTCTTGCTGGTTGCGCTCGGAGCATCCGGTTGCGACATACGCAACGAATTCTCGCTCGGGTGACGCAGTCGAGGGTGGGGCGCCGTGCCTGGACTCTGGATCGACGGATGGTGCACGAGCGCGCGCTCGAGCGGGCGACGCGAGATCCGCCGCCGTGCGGACCGCTCGGCCTCCGCGTCGTTCCACCGCCGGCGCTGCCACGACCCGCGCCATCCGCCGGGCGACCGCCGCATCGTCGTCGACCTCGAGGAGAACCCATGAGCGCCGTCACCGAACCGCAACCGACCGTGGTCCCCGCGGGTACCGAGACCGCCCTGTCGGTGCGCAACCTCTGGAAGATCTTCGGTCCGCGTGCGGACGCCGTCATCGGCACGCCCGATGCCGAGCTGTCGCGCGCCGAGCTCAAGACGAAGACCGGAAGCGTGGTCGGGGTCAGGGACGTCTCGTTCGACGTCGCGCCCGGCGAGGTCTTCGTGGTGATGGGGCTGTCGGGCTCCGGCAAGTCCACCCTGGTCAGGTTGTTGACCCGCCTCATCGAGCCCACCAGCGGCACCGTGACCCTCAACGGGATGGACATCACGTCCGCGTCGGAGAGCCAGCTGCGCGACGTCCGTCGCACGCAGGTCTCCATGGTCTTCCAGCACTTCGGGCTGCTGCCGCACCGCCAGGTGATCGACAACGTCGCCTACGGCCTCGAGGTCCGAGGCGTCGGCAAGAAGGAACGTCGCGAGAAGGCGGCCGAGATCGTCGACCTCGTCGGGTTGACGGGCTACGAGATGTCCTACCCGGACCAGCTGTCCGGCGGGATGCAGCAGCGGGTCGGGCTGGCCCGCGCGCTGGCCGGCGACCCGGAGATGCTGCTCTTCGACGAGCCGTTCTCGGCACTCGACCCGCTCATCCGGCGGGACATGCAGAACGAGGTGATCCGGCTGCACCGCGAGCTCGGCAAGACGATGTTGTTCATCACCCACGACCTCGCCGAGGCGCTCTAGCTCGGCGACCGGATCCTCATGATGCGCGTCGGGGCGTTCGTGGAGATCGGCACGCCCGACGAGGTGGTGGCCCGTCCGGCCGACGACTACGTGAAGGACTTCGTCTCCGAGGTCACCAAGTCGCACGTGGTGACCCTGAAGTGGGTGATTCG
>NZ_JBFUMD010000016.1:0-17739 GCF_054049555.1 Nocardioides sp. P5_C9_2 | reverse complement strand
CGGCACGGTCGCCCTCGACGTCCATGTCGAGGTCCCCGTCGAGGTCGGCGATGTCGAGCAGCTCCTCGAGGTAGTCGGCGGCGATGTCGCCCTCCTGCTCGAGGCGCTCCACCTTCGAGGGGCGGCCCGCCTCCGAGGGGGCGTCGTCCGACGTCACGTCGTCTGCGGCAGCGGTGTCCGCACCCGCCGGCTCGGTGCCGGCGGTCTCGGTCTCGGTCTCGGTGTCCTGCAGGGTCTCGGTCGGGTCGCTCACGGGCTCACTCCTGGATCGATCGGTGGGCAGCGGGTCTCCCCGCGGACAGGTGGGGAAGGGTCAGGAACCCTTGGGCTTCTTCTTGGCCTGGCGCTGCGCCTTCGTCTGGCGCTTCGGCTGCACCCGGGAGGGCGGCGGCTCGACCACGGTCCCGGTCACGATGTCCGGCGTCTCGTGGCCTGCCTCGGCACTCGGGACGTGGCCCTTGCGCCGGGCCTTGGCGTCGTCGCGCTCCTTCTTGGCCGCGAAGGCGGGCGTCCCGGGGGCCGGGTTGTTGCGGATCACGTAGAACTGCTGGCCCATCGTCCACAGGTTGGAGGTGGTCCAGTAGAAGAGCACGCCGATCGGGAAGGCGATACCACCGACGGCGAACACGATCGGCAGCACGTAGAGCAGGAGCTTCTGCTGCTGGGCGTAGGGGCCGGTCAGGGCGTCCGCGGGCATGTTCTTGCTCATCAGCTGGCGCTGGGTGAGGAAGGTGGTGGCCGTCATGGCGATGACCAGGAAGGCCGCCAGCAGCCGGACGCTGGTGTCATCGGTGCCCAGGAACGTGTCGGAGATCTTGGCGCCGAGGAAGGTCGCGTCCCGGAACTGCTCGTTCAGGGTGACCGTCATCAGACCCTTGGGGTCCTCCGGGTTCTTCACGGCCTGGTCGATCAGCCGGAACAGCGCCAGGAAGATGGGCATCTGCAGCAGGATCGGCAGGCAGGACGCGAAGGGGTTGGTGCCCGAGTCCTTGTAGAGCTTCATCGTCTCCTGCGCGAGACGCTCCCGGTCGTGCCCGTACTTCTTCTGCAGCTCCTTGACCTTGGGCTGGATCAGCTGCATGTTGCGGCTGGACTTGATCTGCTTCACGAAGAGCGGGATCAGCGCCGCGCGGATGACCAGCGTCAGGCCGACGATCGAGAGCACCCAGGCGATGCCCGAGGCGGGCCCGAACACCCCGCCCCAGACGTTGTGCCAGCCCACCAGGACCGCGGAGATGGCGTAGTACAGCGGCGTCATGATGAATCCGCCGATGGAACTGAAGAAGTCGAGCACTCAGGCTCCTCGTGTGGAGGTCGGATCCGTGCCGACTGCTGCGGCGCGGGGAGGAACGGGGTCGTAGCCACCGGCGGCCCACGGGTGGCACCGGCTGAGACGTCGTACGGCGAGCCAGCTGCCGCGGAGTGACCCGTGCAGCGTGACAGCCTCGAGCGCGTACGCCGAGCACGAGGGGTGGTAGCGGCAGACCTGGCCGTAGAGCGGGCTGATCACCGCGCGATAGGCGCGGAGCAGTCCGATCAGCAGCAGTCTCACGCACGTGCTCCGGTCACCGACATCACCCTGGTCAGGCAACGGTCCAGGTCGACCCCGAGTTCCGCGTACGACGCCGTGGCGCTGGCCGGGAGGGCACGGACCACGAGCACGGCAGAACCCGGAAGCCCCTGCAGCGACGGCAGGTGCTCCCGGGTCAGGTGTCGGAGTCGACGCTTCACACGGTTGCGGACCACGGCGTTGCCCACCGCCTTGCTCACCACGAACCCGGCCCGAGCCGGATCGTCGTTCGAGGTCAGACCGAGGTGGACCACCAGGGTCCGGGAGCCGGAGCGGTGGCCGGAGCGGACGGTGGCGCGGAACGCGTCACTGTCGACCAGCCGGTGGTGCGCCGGCAGCACGGTCGTGGCCTGTGAGCAGACGCCGAGGCGTCGCTCAGACGGCCAGGTCCTTGCGGCCCTTGCGGCGGCGCGAGGACAGGATCGAGCGGCCGGCACGGGTGCGCATGCGCAGGCGGAAACCGTGCACCTTGTGACGGCGGCGGTTGTTCGGCTGGTACGTACGCTTGCTCACGAGTTTGTCTCCGATGCGTTTTCTGAGGTGTCCACTCCACAGCCGGTGGTGCGGTGTCCCCGCCCCGGTGCTGGGCACCGGTACGGGACGGCGCTTCGGCCGGCACCGCCCACCCACGCGCACGCCCCGGTGGGCGTGAAGTCGTGGACATGCGGCACCCGTCGACACGAAGTGGGACAGGGGAAGGTGAGTCCATCGCCCAGAGGCGACCGGCCAACGGTACGCGGCAGGCGAAGACAGGGTCAAACCCGCGATGATGACATGACCTCCGGGCCTGTGGATGACGCCTTGCCGCGCGTGTCGAGGGCTTGTTACGTTGCGGACCTCCCGGTGCGCAGGGACAGCCCGGATCCACCCTTCTTCCCTGTCGTACGGCGGCCTGTCGCCGCCTTCGGCGTCGACTGACCATTGGTTCACAGTCTGTGGAAAACTCTGTGGAGCACCGGGCGATCGCACACCGCGGCCGGGTGGAGACCAGCAAGGCGTGGAGGCCAGTCGTGGAAGACCCGGAGACCGATCTCGCAACGGCCTGGCGCGCCATCGTCCGCGACCTCCAGCCCAACCAGCGGGCCTGGCTGCGCGCCAGCGAGCCGGTGACGTTGCACGAGAGCACCGCGATCATCGCCGTCCCCAACGACTTCACCCGCAACCAGCTCGAGGGCCGGCTCCGGGGGCAGCTCGAGGACTCGTTGAGCGACGCCCTCGGTCGCGAGATCCGGCTGGCGGTCACGGTCAACCCGGCCCTGGAGGACCAGGCCGGACCCACCCCCCTGCCCGACGTGCCGGACCACGCTGCGCACGACATGTCGACAAAGCAACATGACGACATGTCGACATCGGGGGCGTCGCCGTTCTCCCAGACGGCCGAGGAGGCCAGCGAGTCGCGACGCGCCGGCTCGGCCCTCGAGACCCGGCTCAACCCCAAGTACACGTTCGAGACGTTCGTCATCGGCTCGTCCAACCGCTTCCCCCACGCCGCGGCCGTCGCCGTGGCGGAGGCGCCGGGCAAGGCCTACAACCCCCTGCTCGTCTACGGCGAGTCCGGACTGGGCAAGACCCACCTGCTGCACGCCATCGGCCACTACGTCCGCAGCCTCTACACCGGCGCGAAGGTCCGGTACGTCTCCAGCGAGGAGTTCACCAACGAGTTCATCAACGCGATCCGGGACGACCGCCAGGACCGGTTCAAGCGGCGCTACCGCGACGTCGACGTGCTCCTGATCGACGACATCCAGTTCCTCGAGGGCAAGACGCAGACCCAGGAGGAGTTCTTCCACACGTTCAACACCCTCCACAACGCCAACAAGCAGATCGTGCTGACCTCCGACCGGGCCCCCAAGCGGCTCGAGGCGCYGGAGGACCGGCTGCGCAACCGGTTCGAGTGGGGGCTCATCACCGACGTCCRGCCCCCTGACCTCGAGACCCGCATCGCGATCCTGCGCAAGAAGGCCGCCATGGACCGGCTCACGGCGCCGCCGGACGTGCTCGAGTTCATCGCCAGCAAGATCCAGACCAACATCCGCGAGCTCGAGGGTGCGCTGATCCGGGTGACCGCCTTCGCCAACCTCAACCGCCAGGAGGTCGACATGACCCTGGCCGAGATCGTGCTCAAGGACCTGATCCCCGAGGGCGGTGAGCCCGAGATCACCCCCGGGCTGATCATCGCCCAGACGGCGGCCTACTTCGGGGTGTCCATCGAGGACCTCACCGGACCGAGCCGTGGTCGGCACCTGGTCATGGCCCGCCAGATCGGCATGTACCTGTGCCGTGAGCTCACCGATCTCTCGCTGCCCAAGATCGGCGCCGAGTTCGGCAACCGCGACCACACCACGGTGATGTACGCCGACCGCAAGATCCGCACGTTGCTCGCCGAGCGGCGGGCCGTCTTCAACCAGGTCAGTGAGCTCACCAACCGCGTCAAGATGCAGGCCCGCCAGTCTTAGTAGTCCTGAGCACACGGGCCGGGCACCCCGCGGACCGAATCACACGGCTGTGCGATGTGGAGGACGTGTGGTGCGACCCGGCCTGTCGTGCACAGCCCCGTCGTACGACCTGTGGGAATCACGCCACCCGGGTCGCACGGACCACGCGTCRTACACACGGGGGCGGGGGTGTCGACAGGCTCCTCAACACCCCCTGTGCACAACGATCGAGCGCCACGACCTGCGGAAACGTGAGTTGTCCACAGTTTCCACGGACGCTATGACTCCCACGAACCTCTACACGGATCGATCACTCGCCGAACACCACCCGGGCCCCAGCCTGGGGACAACCTCACCGGCACCGACCTGCTCGACCCCTCCGAATTGACGCGCATGGCAGGATTCACCTCCCGTGCGCAGGAACGTGTCATTCGTTGCTGCCCTCGAACCCCCGATCAGCTCTCCGCCTCCACCGCACCGAGGAGCCCGCAGTGAAGTTCCGCGTCGAACGCGACGTCTTCGCCGACGCCGTCGCCTGGGCGGCCCGCAGCCTCCCGGTCCGTCCCAGCGCACCGGTGCTCGCCGGTCTCCTGATCGAGGCGAGCAACGAGGGCCTGGTGCTCTCGACCTTCGACTACGAGACGTCCGCCCGCGCCGACCTCACCGCCCAGGTCAGCGACGAGGGTGCCGCGCTCGTCAGCGGTCGGCTGCTCGCCGACATCTGCCGCAGCCTGCCCAACAAGCCGGTCGACGTGCAGCTCGAGGGTCCCAAGGTCCAGCTCACCTGCGGCTCGGCGCGCTTCAGCATGCAGACCATGCCGGTCGAGGACTACCCCAAGCTTCCCGACATGCCGGCCGCGACTGGCACCGTCTCCAGCAACGACTTCGCCCACGCCGTCGCCCAGGCCGTGACGGCCGCCGGTCGCGACGACATGCTCCCGGTCCTCACCGGCGTCCGCATCGAGATCGACGGCGCGACGATGTCGCTGCTGGCGACCGACCGCTTCCGCCTCTCGCACCGCGAGCTGACCTGGAACCCGCAGACCCCCGACGCCTCGGTCGCCGCACTGGTGCCGGCCAAGGTCCTCGGCGACACCGCCAAGTCGATGACCTCCGGCGCCGAGGTGACCATCGCGCTCAGCACCGGCGGGACCGGCGAGGGCCTGATCGGCTTCGAGGGCGCCGGACTGGGCGGCGTACGACGCACCACCACCCGGCTCCTCGACGGGGAGTTCCCGAAGGTCCGCTCGCTGTTCCCCAGCGAGCACCTCACCGTCGCCAAGGTCAACAAGCAGGAGCTCATCGACACCGTCAAGCGCGTCGCCCTGGTGGCCGAGCGCAACACCGCGGTCCAGCTCAAGTTCGGCGACGACCAGCTCGTCCTCGACGCCGGCAGCGGTGACGAGGCGATGGCCACCGAGGCGATCGACGCCGAGATCACCGGCGAGGCCCTCACCACGGGGTTCAACCCGCAGTTCCTGCTCGACGGACTCACGGCCCTCGACGGCGAGTTCATCGACCTGTCGTTCACCCAGGCCACCAAGCCCGTGGTCATCTCGAGCACCGACGGCAGCGTCGACAACGGCTTCCGCTACCTGCTGATGCCGCGCCGCCTCCTCAGCTGAGCCGCACCGCCGGGTCGCACCCCAGCACGACACAGACCCCCGAGACCTTGGGAGAAGCAATGGACATCGGACTCGTCGGCCTCGGCAAGATGGGCGGCAACATGCGCGAGCGCCTGCGTCGGGCCGGCCACACCGTCGTCGGCTACGACCGCAACCCCGACGTCAGCGATGCCGGGTCGCTCGCCGAGATGGTCGAGGCGCTGCCCTCCCCCAAGGTCGTGTGGGTGATGGTCCCCGCGGGCGACCCGACGCGGGCCACGGTCAAGGAGCTCGGCGACCTGCTCGCCGAGGGCGACGTGGTCGTCGACGGCGGCAACTCGCGCTGGACCGACGACATCGCCAACGCCGAGCTGCTCTCCGGCAAGGGCGTCGGCTACGTCGACTGCGGCGTCTCCGGCGGCGTCTGGGGCCTCGAGAACGGCTACGCCCTCATGTACGGCGGCGACGCGGCCGACATCGCGAAGGTCCAGCCGGTCTTCGATGCCCTCAAGCCCGAGGGCGACTTCGGGGCCGTGCACGCCGGCAAGGTCGGCGCCGGCCACTTCTCCAAGATGGTCCACAACGGCATCGAGTACGCCGTGATGCAGGCCTACGCCGAGGGCTGGGAGCTGCTGGAGGCGGCCGAGGTCACCGACAACGTGACCGAGGTCTTCCGCTCCTGGCGCGAGGGCACCGTCATCCGCTCGTGGCTGCTCGACCTGATGGTCGCCGCGCTCGACGACGACCCGGGCCTGAGCCAGATCGCCGGCTACGCCGAGGACTCGGGCGAGGGACGCTGGACCGTGGAGGCCGGCATCGAGCACGCCGTGGCCACCCCGGCCATCACCGCCGCGCTCTACGCCCGTTTCGTCTCCCGCCAGGAGGACTCGCCGACCATGAAGGCGGTCGCGGCCATGCGCAACCAGTTCGGCGGCCACGCCGTCCGGACCGCGGCACCCAAGGGCGGCGACGCCAGCGGTGGCGGCGCCCAGCCCGACCAGTCGGGTGCGGCGCAGCAGGCCGGCGCCGGCGAGGGTCGCCAGACGGGCGAGAGCTAGGCACCACGTGCATGTCGCCCACCTGACCCTGCACAACTTCCGCTCCTACGCCGACCTCGACGTGGAGCTGGGTCCGGGCGCGACCGCCTTCATCGGGCGCAACGGGCAGGGCAAGACCAACGTGGTCGAGGCGATCGACTACCTCTCCCGGCTCTCCTCGCACCGGGTCGCCTCCGACGCCCCGCTCGTCAGGGCCGGCACCGACCAGGCGGTCGTGCGCGCGGCCGTCGTGCGTGACGGGCGGACGGCGGTGCTCGAGGTCGAGCTCAACCCCGGCCGCGCGAACCGCGCGCGGGTCAACAGGTCCCCTCTCCCCCGGCCCCGCGAGATCATCGGGCTGGTGCGCACGGTGGTCTTCGCCCCCGACGACCTGACCCTCGTCAAGGGCGACCCCAGCGACCGGCGCAAGATGCTCGACGACCTGATCGTCCTGCGTACCCCGCGGATGGCCGGCGTCCGCTCCGACTACGACCGGGTCCTGCGGCAGCGCAACACCCTGCTCAAGACGGCGGGGCTCGCACGCGGCGGGGCCCGGGAGACCGCGCTCTCGACGCTCGGCGTGTGGGACGCGCACCTCGCCGGCGTCGGCGCGGAGCTGCTCGCCCACCGCCTGCGGCTGGTCGACGACCTGCGTCCCTACCTGGGCAAGGCCTACGAGGCGGTCGCCCGCGGCGCGAGCCGGGACGACGCCGAGATCGAGTACAAGCCCTCCTTCGACCTGGAGGGCGCCACCGAGGCGGGCGACCTCACCGAGGCGCTGCTGGCCGAGCTGGAGCGACGCCGCAAGGACGAGCTGGACCGTGGCATCTCCCTGGTCGGGCCGCACCGCGACGAGCTGCTGCTCACCCTCGGCACCGGGCGGCAGGCCGGCGACCTGCGGCTGCCGGTCAAGGGCTACGCCTCGCACGGGGAGTCGTGGTCCTTCGCGCTCGCGCTGCGGCTGGCGGCGTACGACCTGCTGCGCGCCGACGGCGACGACCCGATCCTGGTGCTGGACGACGTGTTCGCCGAGCTCGACGGGGAGCGCCGCCAGCAGCTGGCCGAGCTGGTCGCCGGGGCCGAGCAGGTGCTGGTCACCGCGGCGGTGGCCGCCGACGTGCCGGTGGCGCTGCAGGGGGTCCGGTTCGTCGTGGCCGACGGCGAGGTGCGCCGTGACGAGTGACGTGCCCGAGGGGACCGAGCCGGACGGCTCCGCCGCGGAGGCGCCGGAGCCCGTCCCCGAGTCCGCGCCGGAGCACCGGGACGACGGGCTCGACCTCGCCCGCGCCTCACGTCGCGCCGCCGGTGCCGTGCCCGGGCAGCCGGCGAAGAAGCGGCGCCGTACGTCGTCGCTGTTCGACGCGCCGCGCCGCCGAGGCGGGCCGCGCACGTCCGGAGCCTTCCCCTCCGACCGCGACCCGCAGCTGGTGGACAACGCCCTGGAGCGCCTCATCGCCAACCACGGCTGGGAGCTGGACCTGCGCGTCCAGTCGGTCTTCGGGCGGTGGGCCGAGCTGGTCGGCGACGAGGTCGCCTCGCACTGCACCCCCGAGTCCTTCGCCGACACCCGCCTGGTCGTGCGGACCGACTCGACCGCGTGGGCGACCCAGCTCAAGCTGCTGGCACCGACCGTCGTACGACGCCTCAACGAGGAGCTCGGTCACGGCACCGTCACGGTCATCGACATCCAGGGACCCCACCTGCCGAGCTGGAAGAAGGGCCGCTTCACCAGCCGCGACGGGCGGGGTCCGCGCGACACCTACGGGTGAGCCGGTCCCCGAGGACGGCCGCGTCGAAATGACGATCTACCGGCCGCTCGCCCGTACAGGGACCTGTCCGACCCCCTGATCGGCGCTCCGCGAGGCCCTCACGGCGGCCTCAGAGGCCCTTTTCATCCACAGATGACCCGATTCCCGGAGTCTGCGCATGGATTGTGCGCGTGTGACGGGTAGACTGACGCCACGGGTCGCCGGCTCACCAGTCGCGGCCCTCCCCCATGTCACCGACCCGCGTGGTCGAGAAGCAGATGAGGTAC
The DNA here is from genome assembly GCF_054049555.1 of Nocardioides sp. P5_C9_2. NCBI lineage: Bacteria > Bacillati > Actinomycetota > Actinomycetes > Propionibacteriales > Nocardioidaceae > Nocardioides > Nocardioides sp. P5_C9_2. The sequence continues at coordinate 9,058 of NZ_JBFUMD010000016.1, read as the reverse complement.
GCGTGAGCGACGGATCCGCCCCCGAGCTGCCCAACGGCGTCGAGTACGACGCCTCCGCGATCCAGGTGCTGGAGGGCCTCGAAGCGGTCCGCAAGAGGCCCGGCATGTACATCGGCTCGACCGGTGAGCGCGGCCTGCACCACCTCATCTGGGAGATCGTCGACAACGCGGTCGACGAGGCCATGGCCGGCTACTGCGACCAGGTCGTCGTCACCCTGCGACCCGACGGCAGCGTCCGGGTCGAGGACAACGGTCGCGGCATCCCGACCGACACGGCCCCCGGCCAGGACATGCCTGCGGTGACGATGGCGCTGACCATGCTGCACGCCGGCGGCAAGTTCGGCGGCGGCGGCTACAAGGTGTCCGGCGGCCTCCACGGCGTCGGCGTCTCGGTGGTCAACGCCCTGTCGACCCACCTGCACGTCGAGGTCCGCAACCGGGGCCACCTGTGGCGCCAGACCTTCAGCCTGGGCGTGCCCGACGGCGACCTGGAGCAGGTCCGCCCGATGGAGGACGGGGAGCGCACGGGCACCACCGTCACCTGGTGGGCCTCGGAGGACATCTTCGAGACCACGACGTACAACCTCGAGACGATCACCAACCGCATCCGCGAGATGGCGTTCCTCAACAAGGGCCTCGAGATCGTGGTGCGCGACGAGCGCGAGCACGCCGACGACCTCGCCGAGGCCGTGGGCGACAGCACCGTCGACGCGGGCGTCGACCAGGGCGGTGCCGACGCGATCAAGCGCACCGAGGCCGGCCTCGAGCGGGTCTTCAAGTACGACCGCGGCCTCGTCGACTACGTCGAGCACCTCAACCGCCGCAAGGACAAGGCCAACCCGACCGTCATCTCCTTCGAGGCCGAGTCCCCGGAGTCCTCGGGCGGGCACATGAGCCTCGAGGTGGCGATGCAGTGGAACACCTCGTTCACCGAGTCGGTCCACACCTTCGCCAACGCGATCAACACCCACGAGGGCGGCACCCACGAGGAGGGCTTCCGCTCGGCGCTCACCAGCCTGGTCAACCACTGGGGCGAGGAGTGGGGCCAGATCAAGAAGAAGGAGGACCGGGTCTCCGGCGACGACATCCGCGAGGGCCTGACCGCCATCATCTCGATCAAGCTGGAGAACCCGCAGTTCGAGGGCCAGACCAAGACCAAGCTCGGCAACACCGAGGCCAAGGGCCTCACCCAGCGCGTGGTCAACGACCAGCTCGGGGCGTGGTTCGAGCAGAACCCCGCCGAGGGCAGGGACATCGTGCGCAAGTCCCAGGCCGCGGCGTCGGCGCGCATCGCCGCCCGCAAGGCCCGCGACCTGGCCCGCAACCGCAAGGGCCTGCTCGGCGGCGGCGGCCTGCCCGGCAAGCTCAGCGACTGCCAGTCGACCAACCCGGCCGAGTGCGAGGTCTTCATCGTCGAGGGCGACTCGGCCGGCGGCTCCGCGCGCCAGGGCCGCGACCCGCGCGTCCAGGCGATCCTCCCGATCCGCGGCAAGATCCTCAACGTCGAGAAGGCGCGCATCGACAAGGTGCTCGCCAACACCGAGGTCCAGGCGATCATCTCCGCGCTCGGCACCGGCATCCACGAGGAGTTCAACCTCGAGAAGCTGCGCTACCACAAGGTGGTGCTGATGGCCGACGCCGACGTCGACGGCCACCACATCAACACCCTGCTGCTGACGCTGCTGTTCCGCTTCATGAAGCCGCTCATCGAGCACGGCTACGTCTACATGGCCCAGCCCCCGCTCTACCGGATCCGGTGGAACAAGCCGGCCGAGCACGAGTTCGTCTACTCCGACGCCGAGCGCGACGCGATGATGAAGGACGGCCTGGCCCAGGGCCGCAAGCTCCCCAAGGAGAACCCGGTCCAGCGCTACAAGGGCCTCGGCGAGATGAACGCCGAGGAGCTGTGGGAGACGACGATGAACCCCGAGCAGCGCCTCATGCTCCAGGTGACCCTGGACGATGCCGCCCAGGCCGACGAGGTGTTCTCCACGCTGATGGGCGAGGACGTCGAGCAGCGGCGCTCCTTCATCCAGCGCAACGCCAAGGACGTCCGATTCCTCGATATCTAGGTTTCTAAGACCAGCCCTAGATTCGAGTAGATCTCCCGAGAAGGACACTGAAGAGCCATGACTGAGACCACCGACAACCTCGCCGGACCGGGTGGCGGCGGGCGTATCGAGCCCATCGAGCTCCAGACCTCGATGCAGCGCGCCTACATCGACTACGCGATGGCGGTCATCGTCGGCCGGGCGCTCCCCGACGTCCGCGACGGCCTCAAGCCGGTGCACCGCCGGGTGCTCTACGCGATGTACGACGGGGGCTACCGCCCGGACCGCGGCTTCTCCAAGTGCTCGCGCGTCGTCGGTGACGTCATGGGTCAGTACCACCCGCACGGCGACACCGCGATCTACGACACCCTCGTGCGCCTGGCCCAGCCCTGGGTGATGCGCGCCCCGCTGGTCAACGGCCAGGGCAACTTCGGCTCGCCGGGCAACGACGCGGCCGCGGCCATGCGGTACACCGAGTGCCGGATGGCCCCGCTCGCGCTCGAGATGGTGCGCGACATCGAGCAGGACACCGTCGACTTCCAGCCCAACTACGACGGTCGCTCGCAGGAGCCGGTCGTCCTGCCCGCGCGCTACCCCAACCTGCTGGTCAACGGCTCCGCGGGCATCGCGGTCGGCATGGCCACCAACATCCCGCCGCACAACCTGCGCGAGATCGCCGACGGCGCCCGCTGGGCCCTCGAGCACCCCGACGCCACCCGGGAGGAGCTCCAGGACGCGCTCATCGAGCGGGTCAAGGGCCCGGACTTCCCCAACGGCGCGCTCATCGTGGGCCGCGAGGGCATCGAGCAGGCCTACCGCACCGGTCGCGGCTCCGTCACCCAGCGCGCGGTCATCGAGATCGACGAGGACAACAAGGGCCGCACCTGCCTGTCCATCACCGAGCTGCCCTACATGGTCAACCCGGACAACCTCGCGCTGAAGATCGCCGAGCTGGCCGACTCCGGCAAGGTCCAGGGCATCTCCGACGTCCGCGACGACTCCTCGGGCCGCACCGGCCAGCGCCTCGTCGTGGTGCTCAAGCGCGACGCCGTCGCGCGGGTGGTGCTCAACAACCTGCTCAAGCACACCGAGCTGCAGACCAACTTCAGCGCCAACATGCTCGCGCTGGTCGACGGGGTGCCGCGCACGCTGACCATCGACCAGTTCATCAGCAACTGGGTGACCCACCAGATCGAGGTCATCCAGCGACGGACCCGCTTCCGCCTGGCCCAGGCCGAGCGTGACGCGCACGTCTACCGCGGCCTGGTCAAGGCCCTCGACGCCCTCGACGAGGTCATCGCGCTCATCCGTCGCTCGCCCGACGTGGACGAGGCGCGTACCGGCCTGATGGAGCTCCTCGAGATCGACGACGTCCAGGCGGACGCCATCCTGGCCATGCAGCTGCGCCGCCTCGCGGCTCTCGAGCGGCAGAAGATCATGGACCGCCTCGCCGAGCTCGAGCTGGTCATCGCCGACCTCGAGGACATCCTGGCCAACGAGACGCGCCAGCGTCAGATCGTCATCGACGAGCTCACCGAGGTGGTCGACAAGTACGGCAACGACCGTCGTACGCAGATCATCGCCGCCGACGGGGACCTCTCGATGGAGGACCTCATCCCCGACGAGGAGCTGGTGGTCTCGATCACCCGCGGCGGCTACGCCAAGCGGACCCTGCGCCAGCAGTACCGCCTCCAGAAGCGCGGCGGCAAGGGCGTGCGCGGCGCGACCCTGCGTGGCGACGACGTGGTCGAGCACTTCATCTCCACCACCAACCACCACTGGCTGCTGTTCTTCACCACGGCCGGCCGCGTCTACCGGACCAAGGCCTACAACCTCCCCGAGGCCGCGCGCGACGCCAAGGGTGGGCACGTGGCGGGGCTGCTGTCCTTCCAGCCCGACGAGGACATCGCCCAGGTGCTGGCGATCCGCGACTACGACCAGGCCCCCTACCTGGTGCTCGCCACCCGCAACGGCCTGGTCAAGAAGACCCGCCTCGGCGACTACAACTCCCCGCGCCAGGCCGGCGTCATCGCGATCAACTTCCGTGAGGACGACGACGAGCTGATCGGCGCCGAGCTGGCCAACGCCGAGGACGACATCCTGCTGGTCTCCCGCAAGGGCCAGGCGATCCGCTTCAAGGCCGACGACTCCCAGCTGCGGCCGATGGGGCGCGCCACCAGCGGGGTCTCGGGCATGAAGTTCCGCGACGGCGACTCGCTGCTCTCCATGTCGGTGATCCGCGCGGCCCAGGTGGCCGCCGAGGTCGCCGCCGGGCTGGACTCCGAGACTCCCAGCGACGAGGTCGCCGCCCCGACCGAAGGCGCCGCCGAGGAGGCGGCCGCCAACGCCGAGGTGGCCACCGCGGCCGGGACCGGGGAGGTCAAGCCGCAGTACGTCTTCACCATCACCGACGGCGGCTTCGCCAAGCGCACCCGCATCAACGACTACCGCATCCAGTCCCGCGGCGGTCTCGGCATCAAGGCGATGTCGCTGGCCAACGAGGACCGCGGTGGCCTGGTGGGCGCCTTCATCGTCGAGGACGGTGACGAGGTGCTGTCCATCACCCAGGGCGGCCAGGTCGTCCGCAGCCCCATCAACGACGACTTCCGTCCGACCGGCCGCTCGACGATGGGCGTGAAGTTCGTGCAGCCCAAGAAGGACGACTCGGTCGTCGTGGTCGCCCGCTCGGTCGAGGCCCGCGAGGAGGAGGCCGACGAGGTCGAGAACGGCCCCGTCGAGGGTGAGGACGAGGCCGGTACGCCGGTCGCGACCGACGCCGTCGACGACGCCGGGACCGAGGTCGCGGACGCCGACGAATCGCCCGAGGTCCTCGACGATGCAACAATCGATAGTCCGTCCGAGTCCGCTGAGGAGTGATCCATGTCCGAGCGCACCGCTTCCCGATCGCAGGGCAGCCCGCGTGGTGACGAGTCCGCCGCGTCTCGGCCGTCGCTGAGCGAGCGGGTCCAGTCGAAGCTGTCCAACGCCGCCACCGAGCACCGTGCCAACGCCGACGCGACGGACAGTCGCACCGGTCGCCGTGTCACCAAGGGCTCCGCCAAGTCGCCCCGCCGGGCGCGGCTGCGGCTGACCCGGATCGACCCCTGGTCGGTCATGAAGACGTCGTTCCTGCTGTCCGTCGCCTTCGGGGTCGTCACCTTCGTGGCGGTCTTCATGGTCTGGTCGGTCCTCGGGGCCGCGGGCGTCTGGGACTCGATCAACTCGACCGTGGCGAGCGTCGTCGAGGGCGACACCAACACGAGCGACTTCGACGTCACCAACTACCTCGGCATGGGTCGGGTGCTTGGGTTCACCCTCCTCGTCAGCATCATCGACGTGATCCTGCTGACCGCGATCGCCACCCTGACGGCCTTCCTCTACAACATGGCCGCGGCGCTCCTCGGGGGCATCGAGGTCACCCTCGCGGAGGACGAGCGCTGAGGCCGGCGAGGACCTCCGCCGGCGTCGTACCGGCGTTTTGTGGGGCTCCTCGAGCGTGGGGTAGTGTTCCCCCTCGGCCGCCGATGGCGGCCGGTTCGCCGTTCCGCGGCGATTCGGGCCTATAGCTCAGACGGTTAGAGCGCTTCCCTGATAAGGAAGAGGTCACAGGTTCAAGTCCTGTTAGGCCCACCGACGTCCCATCCCGGGCACCCGCCCCGCATCCCAGGAGAGCACATGAAGAAGATCATCCTCCTGCTCGTGGCTGCCGGCGGTGCGGCGTTCGCGAAGAAGAAGATGGACGACGGCAAGTCCGAGCAGGCCCTGTGGGCCGAGGCGACGGACACCGTCCACAAGTCCTGACCCTCTCGGCCCCGACGGGTCGACCCAGGGGCCTTGGCGCAATTGGTAGCGCACCTGCTTTGCAAGCAGGGGGTTAGGGGTTCGAGTCCCCTAGGCTCCACCACCACAGGCGGCGCTACGGTGCCGCCCGGCGCGGATCACCCGTTTCGGGTCAGGACGGAGAAGACCCTGCGGCGTAGCGTCGCAGGCACGAGGCGGGTCGACGTGACCTGCCCTGCTGCGAAGGGGTCGGCGCATGGGACTGCGCACGCACAGGCTCGACGGACCGACGTTCCAGATGCGCGAGAAGCTCTTCGCGGTCGGTGACGACTTCTGGATCGAGGACGCCGACGGACGCAAGGTCTACAAGGTCAACGGCAAGGCGTTCCGGCTGCGGCAGACTTTCATCCTGGAGGACGCCGCGGGCAACGAGCTCTCCAAGATCCAGGACAAGAAGCTCAGCGTCCGCGACAAGATGACCATCGAGCGGGGAGACACCACCGCCAAGGTCCACAAGCGGCTCATCGGCATCCGCGACCACTACGTCATCGATCTGGACGACGGCACGACCCTGAAGGCCCACGGCAACGTCGTCGACCACGAGTACGAGATCGAGCGGGACGGCGACCCGGTCGCCGCGGTCTCCAAGAAGTGGTTCCGGGTCCGGGACACCTACGGCATCCAGCTCGCCGAGGGCCAGGACGAGCCACTCATCCTGGCGATCGCCGTCTGCGTCGACGAGATGGCGCGCGGCTGAGGGAATCACCGGCTGCCCGGTGAAACCACGATCAGCGCCGGCGCCGGCGGAGCGTGCGCGGGTCGAGCGGCGCGAGCACGCGGCGTACCGGAGGGGCGGCGGCGCGCAAACCGGAACGGCTCTCGTCCACGAGCGTCCAGAAGGCCTCGGCGGTGTCCGGCTCGTCGGGCGAGAAGGTCGCGACGTCGGCGTCCCTCGCGAGCCCGGCCGGTACGCCGAGCGCCACGGCCTGGGCGGCGCGGGTGCTGCGGGGCACCGAGACCCCGAGGTCGTGGGCGGTGTCCACCAGCTCCTCCCAGCCGCCGAGGTAGGCGAGTGACGGCGGCGTGGCCGCGCGCCGGCGCCGGCGACGCAGCACCTTGAGCAGCGGGACCACCCCGAGCGCCAGGGGAGCGAGCAGCAGCAGCGGCCAGCGGGGCAGGGGCTCCCGGGAGGCCTCGTCCGGCCGGTCCTGCGCCTCGGGCTCGTCCCGGATCTCCGGCTCCTGCTGCTGGGGCCGGTCGGGCGGGCGCTGCGCGGGAGGCAGCCGCACCTCCGGCAGGGGCGCGGAGTTGCGCTTGGGTGCGCGGTGGCCCATGAAGGCACGGGTCGGCAGCACCCGCCACGACCCGTTCGCGACGCGGACCTCCACCCAGGCGTCGAGGTGCTTGCCCTTGATGACCCCGTTGCGACCGAGCACGGTGCCGACCGCCACCCGTGCCGGCACGCCCACCCGGTTGGCGAGCAGCGCCATCGTGGCGGCGTACTGCTCGTCGTTGCCGACCATCGTCGGCGCGTTGACGAAGCCCTCGTCGAGACGCTCCTCGTCCTGCCCGGGCTCGAAGCGCGTCTCCCAGCCGAAGGCACCGTCGGAGTAGCGGCCGCGCTCCCGCAGCCGGTCGGCGATCCGGAAGACCTCCCCCATCGGCGTCCGGGCGCCCAGCGACCACGCCCGGGCCGGCACGTCGAGGAACGCCGCCGCGTCCTGGAGCGTGGTGTCGGGGTGCCGCCACGGCTTCATCCGCACCGTCAGCCGGTCGGGGGTGGGGATGGCGGTGAGGACGTAGTCCTCGTTGACGTGCAGGCCGCCGGGCAGCACCGCGGTGTCGGTCGACCGGTTGTAGCGCAGGTCCGGCAGCCGGTCGTTGGCGTAGTCGTCGTAGAACTCGAAGGCCTGGAGGGCGCCGATCGTCGGCACCCACGGCAGGTCCCAGGTGCTGCGCACGAAGAACGTGTAGAGCGCCTCGTCCCCCCGCGCGGGGTTGTCGAGCCGGGACGGGAGCCGCAGGAACCGGTCGGTGAAGTCGTCGGGGCTGGTGTCGGCGGACGCGTACCACCGGGTGCCGTCGTAGCGGTCCAGGACCGCGACCCGGACCCGGGTCCCCGGACCGGCACCCCGGACCCGGAACAGCTTGCGGTCCGCGAGGTTGGTGTAGACCCCCTGCCCCTGGTCCCGGAACCGGCGGAACGCCGACAGCGGCGTCTCGAGGTAGCCGGAGTCGTAGGGCGTGACCGCCTCGCGCAGCACGTGGCGGCGCTCGCCCTGCGGCAGGTCGACGACGGCGTACGACGCCACGGCGACGAGGCCGAGCACCGCGAGACCCACCAGCAGCCGGCGCCCGGACACCGAGGCGAGCGAGGCGTCGCTGCGCAGGCCGGCCTCGACGCGCAGCCCCCGGTGGGCGACCCAGGCCAGCGCGACCGCCCCGAAGCCGATGCCCTGCAGCAGGGTCGAGAACGGGGCGGTCATGCCCAGCACCAGGGCCAGCGCCAGTGCGACGACCAGGGGGAGCAGCGGCAGCGCGGGGCGTCGGCCGTGCAGGGCTAGGGCGGAGGAGACTGCGGCCGGCAGGAGCCCCAGCGCGTAGGGGATCAGGAGCACCCGTCCCGCGCTGTCCACCAGCGGCGCGGTCTCGACGAGCACCCGCCATGACTCCACGGTGCCGATCGCCACCGCGTTGATCGTCTCGATGTCGGGCACCCCGAGGAGCAGCCCCGACGAGCCGAGCGCGACCAGGCCGGCCGTGAGGAGGTAGGGCACCGGCGCCAGCGAGACGATGACGCCCGCGCCGAGTCGCAGCGTCGTCAGCAGCAGCGTCCAGGCCAGGCCGACGGTCACCCCCGCCGCGGCGACGACGATCCACCGGACGCCGGCGAACGTGTCGGTGAAGCCGGCGAGCAGGATCGCCGACAGGACCACGACCGCGAGGACGTCGACGGCGGCGTACGGCGGCAGCGGCCGGGCGCGGACGCTCACGAGGCGGCCGCCACCAGGCCGGGCAGCTCGCCCAGGCGGCCCACGGTGACGGCGTCGTGGCCGTACTGGTGGACGACGCCGGGGGCCTCGCCGGGCGCGGCGCGCAGCACCACGACGCGGGTGTCGCCCGGCAGCGTGGTGGTCGCCCGGGCCAGGGTGTCGAGGTCGGTCGCGCTGCCGGTGACGAGGAGCAGCACGCTGGTCTCGGGCGCGAGGGCCAGCGCGGTGCCCACC
>NZ_JBFUMD010000015.1:0-18764 GCF_054049555.1 Nocardioides sp. P5_C9_2 | reverse complement strand
AAGGTGCGTTGCTCCTCGAACGTCGGAGGCGGGTCGATGAAGGGCTTCTGCAGGGACCACTCCATCGACACCTCACGCTCGTCCTCCGCGGTGTCGCAGGCCAGCTCGGTGCCGAGGCCGCCGCCCGGGACGTCGACCTCGCGGACCTCCTGGGGGGTGCCGGTGATCTCGGCGAGCTGCTCGGCGGTGACCAGGCACGTGGTCCCGGGCTCGGCGCCGGAGGGGGCCGGCGGCGGTGACGCCGCCTCGTCGCCGCAGCCCCCCGCGACGAGGACGAGCGCCAGGACGGCGGCGGACAGCACGGTGCGCGACATGCCCGGCACCCTCTCAGGCCGTCATCGGGCCGGGATCGGTGGGCGCACCCGGCACCGGGACCTCGTACAGGGGACCGGGTGCCATCAGGTTCTCGTCCTCGTGGTCCTCGTCGTCCTCCTCGTCCGGCTGGGCGGTCTCGCCCTCGAGGTCCTCGAGGCGGTCGTTGAGGCTCTCCTCCTCGTCGCTGGAGCCGGTCTCGACCTCCACGCCGATCTCGCCGAGCGTCTTCTCGTACGCCGGCAGGTCGACGTGCGGCAGGCCGCTGAGCCCGCCGTCCGGGTTGATCGTCGGCAGCTGCTCGACGGCGTCCCTGATCTCCTGCATGGTCCTGAGGGCGTCGGACATCACCCCGGCCCAGGCCTTGATCTCCTCGGCCAGCCCGAAGCAGGCCTCGATGATGTCCTTGCACTCCATGATGTCGTCGTAGATGTCGGTGACGGCCGAGAAGCCCTTCTGCACGAGCTCGGCGCTGAACCACACCCAGCCGGCCGGGCTGAGCTTGCTCGACAGCTTGCTCAGCAGCTTGGTCAGCTTGGTGGCCATCTTGACGAGCGCGTTCTCGACGGCGACCGCGATCTTCTCCGACATCCGGGAGATGGCTCCGAAGGCCGTGGAACCCTGGCCGATGATCTCGCCGACGGTCTTCATGACCGCGGCGTACAGGTTGAGGTGGACCATGAGGCGCATGGAGGTCTGCCCCTCCATGGCGAGGTGCACCTGGCCCGAGAGCCGGGTGAAGTTGAAGGCCCAGGCGCTGAACGCCGTGTCGATCTTGCTGCAGGCGTCGGCGTTGGCGCCGAGCAGCCTGTAGTTGCCGGCGAGCGGATAGACGATGTAGTCCTCGAGCGACTTCTTCGGCAGCGTCGGCAGGTGCACGCCGGGCACGTGGAGCCCGTTGAGGAAGTCGATGGCGTCATTGATGCCGTCGCGGGTGGCGTCGTAACCCTTCGACGTCATCTCCCAGGTGCTGTTGTGCTTGAGGGTGCCCTCGCTCTCCTCGGGCGCCTCCAGCTGCGAGAGGTCCTGGGGCTCGAAGGCCTTCACCGTGATCTTCACGTCGGGCATCGCGTCGAGGGCGTCGGAGTAGCGCCCCATCTGTACGTCGATCTCGTGGTCGACGCGGTTGAGCTCGGCCGCCGACTGGGCGATGGAGGAGATCATCTCCACCCAGCGCCTCTGGTACGTCGTGCGCACGGTGCTGAAGGCCGTGCCGAGCTTGGGCAGCTGATCGCCGATGGGCTTCAGCGCGCACGTGGGGTAGTCGAGGCCGGCGGTGTTGACGACGTGCTCCTGGAAGTACGTGTCGATCTCACCGGCCTGCAGGCCCACGTCTACCATGCTCTGCAGCATCGACTCGATGCTCGTCCACTCGATCCGCAGGGTCCCCGTCATGGCGGGTCACTGCCCCGTCGTCGTACCGGCGAAACGTCCGGGGATCAGTAGACGATCGCCTGGACGCCGTCGCGGAGGATCTCCTCAGTGAAGACGGCCGCACCGGCGATGGTGGCGCCGGCGACCAGGTCGGACTCCGCCAGCCCGCGGCGGGCGGCGCACTGGGAGCAGACGGTGAGCCGCCCCCCGCCCAGCACCACGTCGCGGAGGTCGGCCAGCGGCGTCGCCAGCGGCAGCGCGAACGACTCCGCCCGGCCCGGGACGGCGAACCACGCCGCCTCCCCGGTCAGCCACAGCGAGACGTCGGCGCCCGACGCGACGGCGGCGGCGGCCACCGTGAACGCCTGGTTGGCGCGCTCGGCGTCGTCCTCGCCGCAGGTGACCTTGACGACCAGGGAGCGCGACATGGGCTCACCCTAGACTCGGCCCATGCCCTTCGAGCTCCCCGACAACCTGCACCCCAACTGTGGCCCCGTCGCCTGGCTGCTGGGCACGTGGCGCGGCAACGGCCACGGCGACTACCCCACGATCGAGAAGTTCCAGTTCGGCCAGGAGCTGATCTTCACCCACGACGGCCGCCCCTTCTTCCACTACATGTCCCGCGCGTGGATCGTCGACGAGGACGGCGAGCTCGTCCGCGACGCCGCCATGGAGTCGGGCTTCCTGCGCTGCCCCGAGCCGGGCAAGGTCGAGTTCGTGCTCGCCCACAACATCGGCTTCTCCGAGATCTGGTACGGCGCCGCCGACGCCGGCAAGGTCGAGATGCACACCGCCGGTGTCGGCTACACCGAGACGGCCAAGGAGGTCACCGGCGGATCGCGGATGTACGGCAACGTCGAGGGCGACCTCCTCTACGCCTACGACATGGCCGCCGTCGGCCAGGAGCTCCAGCCGCACCTGTGGGCGCGGCTCAAGCGCGCGTGAGGTCCTGATGGGCGACGAGCTCGCGCAGCGGCTCCGGGGCAGCGGCTACCGGCTGACCCCGCAGCGCCAGCTGATCCTCGGCGCGGTCGAGGAGCTGGGCCACGCCACACCGGACGAGGTCCTCGCGGCTGTCCGGTCCCGGGCCAGCGCCGTCAACGCCTCGACCGTCTACCGCACCCTCGAGGTGCTCGAGGAGCTCGGGCTCGTCCGCCACGCGCACCTCAGCGACCGGGCGCCGACCTACCACTCGACGCGCGAGCCGGAGCACTTCCACCTCGTCTGCCGGAATTGCCACCGCGTCCGGTCGGTTGACCCTGGTGTGGTGGCCGCGCTGGTCGAGACGTTGCGGCGCGAGCACGACTTCGAGGTCGACCTGGGCCATCTGGCGATCTTCGGCCGCTGCACCGACTGCCCCCCACCGTCTGGAGACACCCCATGACCTCCCCGCTCCTCGGCCTCCCCGGCGCCGTCGCCGGCGACGGCATCGACGCCCCGGTCGCAGCCCACTACGGCTCCTTCCACGGCGAGCAGCGCCGCCTGGTCTCCGGTGACGGGTTCGTCGACCTGTCGCACCGCGACGTCGTACGCATCGAGGGTCCGGACCGGCTGACGTGGCTGCACTCGCTGACCACGCAGTACTTCGACGGCCTCGCGCCCGGGGTGTGGACGCAGGCGCTGGTGCTCAGCCCGCAGGGCCACGTCGAGCACGCCTTCGCCGGCGTCGACGACGGCACCGCCTTCGTCGCGCACACCGAGCCGGGCGCCGGCCGGGCCCTGGCCGACTTCCTGGACCGGATGCGGTTCATGATGCGCGTCGAGGTGAGCCTGGTGACCGACGACGTCGCCGTGGCCTGGCGGGTGACCGGCGACGGGGCGACGTACGACCTCGTGCCGCGTGACCGCCTCGAGGAGTACGCCGCCGCGGCCGGCACCGCCGCCGGCCTGTGGGCCTTCGAGGCGCTGCGCATCGAGCGCGGCGAGCCCCGCTTCGGCATCGACACCGACCACCGCACCATCCCCAACGAGGTCGGCTGGATCGGCCCGGCCGTGCACCTCGACAAGGGCTGCTACCGCGGCCAGGAGACGGTCGCCCGGGTGCACACGCTCGGCCGCCCGCCGCGGCGGCTCACCCTGCTGCACCTGGACGGCTCGGAGAACCGGCTGCCCGCGCCCGGCAGCGCGGTGACCCTGCCCGGCTCCGAGCGCCCGGTCGGCTTCCTCGGCTCCAGCGCCCGCCACCACGAGCTCGGCCCGATCGGGCTGGCGCTGCTCAAGCGCAACGTGCCGGTCGACGCCGAGCTGGTCGTCGACGCGATGCCGGCCGCCCAGGAGGTCGTGGTCGACCCCGAGGTCGGGCTGCACGTCCGCCCGCAGCTGTGAGCCTGCTGGAGCGCATCGAGGCGGTGGCCGCCGCGGCCGAGGCCGCCGACGGTGTGGCTCCGCTCGACGAGTCGACCTGGCTCTGGCTCCGGTCGGGCGGGTGGCCCGAGCGCCGCGACGGGGTCGGGGACGTGGTGCGGCCCACCGGCTTCCTGCTCCGCCGCGGGGACGAGGTGCACCTCGTCATCCACCCCGACCACCGCCGTCAGGGTCTCGGGGCCGCGTCGCTGGCCACGGTCGAGGGTCCCGCGACCGCGTGGTCGCACGGCAACCACCCCGCGGCGGCCCGGCTGGCGGCCGAGCACGGCTTCGACCGGGTCCGCGACCTGTGGGTGATGCGGCGCCCGGCCTCCGAGCCGCTGCAGGAGCTCGACGACCCGCGGATCCGGTCCTACCGCGACGGCGACGCCACCGAGCTGCTCCGGGTCAACGCCGCGGCGTTCGCGCACCACCCCGAGCAGGGCGGCCTCGACGAGGCCGGACTCGCCGCGCGGATGGCCGAGCCGTGGTGGGACCCGGCCGGGCTCCTGGTCGCCACCGACGGGGACCGGATGCTCGGCTTCCACTGGACCAAGCAGCACGACGCGCGCCTGGGTGAGGTGTACGTCGTCGGCATCGACCCGTCCGCCCAGGGCCAGGGCCTGGGTCGGGCGCTCACCCTCGCCGGCCTGCACCACCTGCACGCCCGCGGCGTGGACGAGGTGCTCCTCTACGTCGAGTCGGACAACACGGCCGCGCTCGCGACGTACTCCCGGCTCGGCTTCACGCACGCCGACGTTGACACCCACGTGATGTACGCCCGGGGCTGAGGGAGCTCGAGACCCGGCGCTGCGACCTGAGTCAGTGGGTGACTCAGCTTCCAGCGGCGAGCGTGGTCGGGGTGGTGCTGCGACCTGAGTCAGTGGGTGACTCAGCTTCCAGCGCCGAGCGTCACCGCTCAGGCGTCCGACGTCTCCGCGGTCGGCGCTCCGTCGCGCTCGGCGGCCTTGTCCTTCGACGGCAGCACGAAGCGGTAGCCGACGTTGCGGACGGTGCCGATGAAGTGCTCGTTCTCGGGGCCGAGCTTGGCGCGCAGCCGGCGGACGTGGACGTCGACGGTGCGGGTGCCGCCGAAGTAGTCGTAGCCCCACACCTCCTGGAGCAGCTGCTGGCGGGTGAAGACGCGCCCCGGGTGCTGGGCGAGGAACTTGAGGAGCTCGAACTCCTTGTAGGTCAGGTCGAGCGAGCGTCCGCTGACCTTGGCGGTGTACGTCGCGTCGTCGACCACGACCTCGCCGGTGCGGATGACGTGGGCGGCCGGGTCGTCGGCCTCGCGCTGGGCGGCGAGGCGGCCGATGGCGAGCCGGATCCGCGCCTCGAGCTCGGCGGGCCCGCAGGTGTGGAGCACGACGTCGTCCATGGCCCAGTCGTGCGCGACGACGGCGAGCCCGCCCTCGGTGACGACGAGGAGGACCGGGACGTCGGTGCCGGTGGTGCGGATCAGGCGGCACAGGTCGCGTGCGTGGGCGAGCTCCTGCCGGCCGTCGACGAGGAGCAGGTCGGACTCGGGGGCCTCGAGCAGCGCGCTGCCCTCGGAGGGGAGGATCCGGACCGAGTGGCCGAGCAGGGCCAGGCCGGGCAGCACCTCGGCCGAGGGCTGGAGTGCGCTCGTCAGCAGCAGCAGGGTGCTCATGGCCGTCTCCTCCGGTGGGGCGGATAGGGAAGGATATCGAGCCATGACCTCCGGCACCGATCGAACGCACGAGCGTGAGACGGCTGTGACCGTCCACTACTGGGCCGCGGCGCGGGCCGCGGCGGGCGTCGCGAGCGAGGACTTCGCCGTCGACGGGCCACTCACGTTGGCCGAGCTGGTACGCCGCGTGGTCGCCGCGCACCCCGGCCGGGAGGTCGAGCGGGTGGTCGGCGTCTGCTCGGTGCTGGTCGGCGACCAGCCCGTCGGGTCGCGGGATCCGGGGTCCGTGGTAGTGCGTCCGGGGGACGTCGTGGAGCTGCTGCCGCCGTTCGCCGGCGGCTGACCTGACAACGCACGAGTGCCCCGGCGGAGCGATCCGCCGGGGCACTGTGCTGTGCGGGACTGTGCTGGTGCGGCGGGCCTCAGGCCTCGATCGCCGTACGCCCGGAGCTGCCGCTGGTGACCTCGATCTTGCGGGGCTTGGCCTTCTCGGCCACGGGGACCCGCAGGCGCAGGACGCCGCCGTCGTACGCCGCCTCGATCCGGTCGAGGTCGAGGTTGTCGCCGAGGACGAGCTGGCGGCTGAACATGCCGCGGGGCCGCTCGGAGGCGAGCAGCTCCCAGTCGCCGTTGCGGGCCACCCGCTCGGCGCGCACGGTGAGGACGTTGCGCTCGACGTCGAGGTCGATGGAGTCCGGGGCGACGCCGGGCAGGTCGAACTCGATGGTGAAGGTGTCGCCCTCGCGCCACGCGTCCATCGGCATGACCGCCGGGCGGTTGGTCGTGCCGAGCAGCTGCTGCGCCAGGCGGTCGAAGTCACGGAACGGGTCGGTGGTGCGGATCAACATGATCTCCTCCCGGGGACGGGGTCGCCGGCTCGGCGACCTGTACTGTTGGTTACAGGTTTTATATACCTCGCAGCACGTACGACGTTCAAGTCCCCCAGTCGTGGAGCTCCAGGAGGATGCGTGACCGGACCGACGGTGGGCGTCTTCGCGATCTCGGTGGCCGCCGAGATGGCCGGGACCAACATCCAGAACCTCCGGGTCTACGAGCGCCGCGGCCTCGTCGAGCCGGACCGGACGGAGGGCGGTACCCGGCTCTACAGCCGCGACGACGTGGACCGGATCGGGCGGATCCGCGACCTGCTGGACCTGGGGCTCAACCTGGCCGGCATTGCTGTGGTGCTGCAGCTGGAGGCCGACAACGCCCGCCTGCGCCACGAGGTACGCCGCCTCCGCGAGGCCCGGCGGTCGTGAGCCGGCTCGGCCCCGGCCGGCGCCGCGGAACAAGGGAGGGCCCGCGCCGGTTGCGCCCTGCATGACCACCGGTGCCTGGATCCTCGTCGCCGCCGTCGTCCTGGCGCTCGCGGTCGGACTGTGGCGGGCGGCCACCGACGGCAGGTTCCGTGGGACGCACCGCGTGCGCGACGCCGCGGCCCCTGACGCCGTCGCCGCCGCCATCACTGCGGAGGGAGCTGAGCCCGACACCGTCGAGACCCCGCCCGGAGCCGCGCTGGTCGCCGAGGTCGGCGAGGCGCTGGGGGAGCGGGCCACGCTGCTGCAGTTCAGCAGCGCGTTCTGCGCCCCGTGCCGGGCGACGCGGCGCGTCCTGGCCGACGTGGCCGAGGTCGTCCCCGGCGTGACGCACGTCGAGGTCGACGCCGAGCACCACCTCGAGGCCGTACGCCGCCTGGGCGTGCTCCGCACCCCGACCACCCTCGTGCTCGCGGCCGACGGGTCCGAGGTGACCCGGGCGGCCGGGGCGCCCCGCAAGGAGCAGGTCCTCGCCGCGCTCGCCTCGGTGGACTGACCGAGGAACACTGCCACTCGGTCTGCAGCCTTCGGCCACGTATGGGCGAGGCGTGTCCGTCACCGCGTTCGGAGCGGTCGGAGGCAACGCGACCCTCGACACCGCGGCCTTCCGGGCCGCCTTCGACTCCGGACTGGGGGCCGTGTTCGTGCCCGAGCCCCCGTCTGGGCTGGCCTACGAGGTCAACGCCCCCATCACCCTCGTCTACGCGGACTCCTCCAAGGGCCTCATCGGTGTGGGCAACGGCCTCGTGCCGATCAACTACAGCGGCACCGGCTACCTGCTCACCAGCGTCTCCGCCGCCGCCGCCGACCCCTCACAGGGCACCACCGACGTCCTCGTCAGTGGCGTCAAGATCGACGGCGGCCTCAACACCGTGAGCGACGGCGCCTTCCACTTCGACGGCGGCTACAGCCTCAACTTCGACCGCGTCGAGGTCCGCCGCTTCTCCAAGGTCGGGGCGGTCGGCGTCGACCTGCTCAACTGCTTCTCGATCGACTGGGCGCGGTCGAACGTCCTGCGGGTCGAGAACGGCACCGGCATCCGCATCGGCGGCAGTCTCCAGCAGGTGACCAACGTCCACCTCCAGGACTTCCTGCTCCAGCGCAACGCGGTCGGCCTCGACATCTCCACGGGCATCACGGGCGGCGGCCTCCAGCTCGACAACGGCGCCATCCGCGCCAACGACGGCAGCACCGCCGTCCGCTGTACCGGCAAGTTCGCCAACATGACGTTCGGGCCCGCCCTGCACGTCGAGTCCGAGACCGCCATCGGCACCAACGCGACCACCGGATTCAAGTTCTCCGGCGCATCCTTGTTCACCTCCGTCGTGCGCTTCGACGGCCTCGACTTCTCCAACGTCAAGACGCTGCTCGACCTCGATGGCTCGGCCGGCACGCTGCGCAACGTCACGCTCGACAACATCTACGCCACGGCCTTGGCCGGCCTGGCCGGTACCGCGTTCAAGCTCAACAACGTGGGCCTGCGGTTGAAGCTCGGGACCTACAACGTCTCCGCCGACTACACGACGGTCTTTAACCTCACCAACACCGACCTTACCGACCCGATCTTCGTACCCGCCACCGCGTTCACGGCGGTCGGCATCGGCACCCCGATCCTGTCCCACCAGCTCCGGTGGACCGTGCAGCTTCTCGACCCCGCAACATCCGAGATCATCGCCGCGACCGTCGAGTTGCCGCGCAACTGGAACACCTACGCCATCGACGCCGTGTGGGCCAACGTCGGCGCGGGGACGGGAGCCGTGGTCCTCCGGGTAGACAACACCACCAGGGGCAACGGGGAGACGCTGGCGACCCCTCCGCCGCCACCTCCGTCACCGCCACGGCGGGGGCGACGAACGTCGTGGTCACCACAACCCTGATCGCCTCGGCGCAGAACACCTCTGGCGAGATGCTCGTCCTCGATCTTGTGCGCGCGGGCGCGGATGCGGCGGACACGCTCGCCAACGACATCGGCCTGCTCGGGCTCAGGCTGCGCCGCGTCGGGTGATGACGCCGAGTCTTGCGAGTCGCTCTGCGACCGCGGGGACGATCAGATCCTGATAGTCAGGCGTGATATGGACCTGGTCGCTCTTCATCGGAGTCTTGCCTACGAAGGGTGGGCAGAGTCCGTCTGCGCAGAACCAGTCTCGGCTGTCGACGAACAGGCCACCCAAGGAAGCCGCCATCCGTCTCTCGGCGGCTGCCTGGTTCTGCCACTGGGGAGTGACGGAACTGATGCAATTCGACGGGCTCGACACTCGCGAGTAGCACTCTGAGAGGTTCACGTCAGAAGGTGGTGGTGACAGAAGCACGATCCGCCCAACCGCACCCCGGATCCGCTTCAGCATCTTGGTCGAGCTGTCCGCCCACTGATCTGAGGTTAATGGATCAGTCGACCCGACCGGCACCCGGGGTTCATAGGTGTTCGTCACGAAGAGAACGTCGGGCCGTATCCGCTGAATCGCGGCGACCGCCTGAGCCTTGCGGTCTTCGCAGGCCGCGGTGATCGCCGCATCGGGATTCGAGATGAGCGTCGAGGTGAACGCACACCCGAAGGTGCCCGCCGAGGTCAATGCCCAGTCCTTCGGCAATGCTTGACGAAGGACGGAAACGTAGGTCATCGACACCGAATCGCCGACGATGACCGCGCGTCGCTTCGGGGACGTCGAGCCCCACGTGCAGGCGACGGTGTCGAGTGTGCCGCGCTGCCCGCACGGCATGATGTCCGCTGGCGCTTCGGGTTCCTCAATGGCCGCGTCCATCGTCAGGTTGAGGGTCCTGGGCCATGCCTCAGCGGCCAGCGCAGCACGGATCTGCACCTGCAGGTCGGCAACTGCTGGGGTGAACTGCGCTGCCGCCTCCTTCTCGACCTGCCTTTGCTCCACGGCGTCCAAACCGCCGACGGACTCGGCGGGGCGCAGCGCCACAGCGCACACGACTGCGGCGCACAGAACGAGCCCGCTGAACGCCAGGTCTCGTCGACCCGACCACGCACTCGGTGTGACACGACGCAACCGCCGAGCATCTGGCTCCAGCCACGTTGACCTCCTGATGGGGTCCTCGACCAGGTGGTACGAGTAGACCGAGATCACCAGCATCACGGCTGCCAACAGGGCCAGCGTCACATTGCCCTCCCCCAGCGCGGCGGTTCCCAAGATCGTCACAGGGAAGTGCCAGAGGTAGAGCGAGTACGAGATATCTCCGATATAGCCGCTGGCCCTGTTGGTGAGCGGGAAGAGGAACCGCTGCTGATCGAGGTGATCGGGGAATGTACCGGCGGCGATCACGAGCGTCGTAGCAAGCACCGGCAGTGCGGCCCACGGGGCGGGGAATGACACCTCGGGCGAGACGATCCACAGCGATGCGAGCATCGTAGCGAACCCAACCCAGGCCAGCGCTGGCCGGACCGCATCGGGGATCTTGTGCGCGAGCGGTGCGGTAACGGCGAGGAGAGCGCCGATGCCCAGCTCCCATGTCCTCGAGAAGGTCGAGAAGTACGCCTGGTTGGGGTTCGTCGCGGTCTCGTGAATTGCCCAAATGAATGACCCGACGGTGACCATGAGGAGCGCGAGTCCGACGTATACCCGGGCACGCGTGAGTCTCATCCTGTTGCGGATGAGAAGGGCAAAGATGGCCAGCATTAGCCACGGCCATACGAAGTAGAACTGCTCCTCGACTGACAGCGACCAGYAATGCTGGATCGGCGAGATCGGGCCACCCGCCTCGAAGTAGTTCGTCGACTCGGCAGCGAAGCGCCAGTTCCCGGCGAACAGAGCAGCCCAGACAGCGTCGACCAAGGTGTCCCGAGCGCGGGTGCCTCCAAAGACGAACGCGGACGCGAGCACGGTGACGACGAGGACAAGGATCGACGCGGGGATGATGCGCTTGATGCGGCGTCGGTAGAACCCGACGAACGAGATGTGGCCAGTCTTTTCATGCTCGCGGAGCAGAATGCCTGTGATCAGGAACCCCGAGATCACAAAGAATATGTCGACTCCGACGAATCCGCCGTTCGGCCAGTGAAGCAAATGGTCGAGGATCACCGCGACCACCGCGAAGGCACGAAGGCCCTGAATGTCCCAGCGTCCCTTCGCCTGTCGCGGACGCCTGCGGAGCAGGTGCTGACGGCGGTGCGGGCAGTACTGGTGCTTGGCACGGCAACGCATCTCGCCTTCCCATCGCGATGCCGCGGTCCCTACGAAGGGCAGAGCTCTAAGGTCCGTCACGTCGACTCCTTGCTAGTCGGCCACGCCCGAGCCTGCCGCCAGCAGGTGTGCCGAGATCCCCCGCTTACTTTCCGGGGAGGAGGGTACGTCAACGTCGCCCTGACTGCCCCACTCGACCCGGTGTGCGGCAGCCTGCCTGCAGGGCATTGATCGTTTGGTTAGGTGGCGGGCGCCCATAATGCGGACCGCAGGTCCACCTGTCGAGACGCGGGAATGAAGCGGGCCGCCAGATCCCTAGGGTCTACATCATGTCCTCGACCTGGCTCACCAAGCGACGCGCCGTGGATCACTGCCGCGTGCGCTCTGCCCTGTGTCGAATGCCCTGACGGGTCCGTCGATCATTCGCTCTTAAGTCCACCTAGTTACTGGACTATGCTGGTGGAGATCCGGACTCACGTCGAGCCCGTCCGGCCCTTCCCTGCAGGAGAGACATGTCCACGATCAACGAGCGCGCCACCGCCCCGGGTGCCACCCGAGGCGCCAGCCCCGCCAGCACGGGGATCGACCCGCGCGGTCCGCAGTTCACCGCGACCCTGACCGCGGTGGTGCYTGCCGCCGTCCTGCTGCTCGCGCCGCACCCCGTCGGCGTCGCGCTGCTCGCCGTACAGACCGTGCTCTTCGCGGTCGGTGCGGTGGCCGGGGTGCAGCGCACCCCGCACGCGTGGCTGTTCCGCACGGTCGTCCGGCCGCGACTGGCGCCGCCCACCGAGCTGGAGGACCCGGCACCGCCCCGCTTCGCGCAGGGGGTCGGCCTGGCCTTCGCGCTGGTCGGCCTGGTGGCACTGCTGGTCGGTGCCACCGTCGTCGGCCAGGTCGCCGTCGGCCTCGCCCTCGTCGCGGCCCTGCTCAACGCGGTCTTCGCGTTCTGCCTGGGCTGCGAGCTCTACCTGATCGGCGCCCGCCTGCGCCCGACCAGCTGAACGCCCACGACACCCGCAAACACCCGAGCACACCCCAGATCTCACACACAAGGAGCAATCACATGAGCCGCGAGTCTTCGCTCGTCACCGCCCAGTGGGTCGAGGACAACCTCGACACCGCCGGCGTCGTCCTCGTCGAGGTCGACGAGGACACCTCGTCGTACGACAAGGGCCACATCAAGGGCGCCATCAAGCTCGACTGGACCACCGACCTGCAGGACCAGGTCCGTCGCGACTTCGTCAGCAAGGCGCAGTTCGAGGCCCTCCTGTCCGAGCGTGGCGTCAGCAACGACGACACCGTGGTCCTCTACGGCGGCAACAACAACTGGTTCGCCGCCTACGCCTACTGGTACTTCAAGCTCTACGGCCACCGCGACGTCAAGCTGATGGACGGCGGCCGCAAGAAGTGGGAGCTCGACTCCCGCGAKCTCACCGACGAGCTGCCCGTCCGCGAGCGGACGTCGTACACCGCCTCCGAGCAGGACCGCTCGATCCGCGCCTTCCGCGACGAGGTCGTGGCCGCCATCGGCACCCAGAACCTCGTCGACGTGCGCAGCCCCGACGAGTACGCCGGTCGGCTGCTCGCCCCGGCCCACCTCCCGCAGGAGCAGGCCCAGCGCGCCGGCCACGTGCCCACCTCGGTCAACGTGCCGTGGAGCAAGAACGCCAACGACGACGGCACCTTCAAGTCCGACGAGGACCTCATCGCCCTCTACGACGAGGTCGGCTTCGACACCGACAAGGACACCATCGCGCTGTGCCGCATCGGGGAGCGGTCCTCGCTGACGTGGTTCGTGCTGACCGAGCTCCTCGGCCGGAAGAACGTGAAGAACTACGACGGCTCCTGGACCGAGTACGGCTCCCTGGTCGGCGTCCCGGTCGCGCTCGGCGACGAGCCCGGTCAGGCGGACGCCTGATGTGCGGCGCCAGTGAGGGCGGGCTGTCGCTCGACGGCGTCAACGTCGCCAAGGAGGCCGTGATCCAGGGCCAGGTGCTGCGCGACTCCGAGCCGGTCCCCAACGCCTACGTGCGGCTGCTCGACGGCACCGGCGAGTTCACCGCCGAGGTCCCGACGAGTGCCACGGGGCACTTCAGGTTCTTCGCCGGCGACGGCGAGTGGACGCTGCGGACCCTGGCCCCCAAGGCCGACCCGGTGGACACCCGGGTGGTCGCCGCCACCGGTTCCGTGGCGGAGGTCGCGGTCGCGATCTGACGCGAGGCGATCTCTCGCCCCGTAGGGGTGGACGTTCCTTGAACCTCCCCATCGTGCCTCGCACGATGGGGAGGTTCGCCAATTCGGGGCGGACCTGTCGCAGCGAGGAGCCGCACATGACCGAGCAGGACGCCAGCACCGAGGCCAGGACCGAAGCACTGCGCAACGTCGTCGACCGGGTGACGTCGTGGCAGGAGAGCGCCACCGACGGGACGATCCGCGCCGAGCTGGACTCCGCCCTCGAGGAGGTCGGGATCGACCTCTCCGACGCCCAGCGGGACCGCGTGACCCAGCAGATCTCCGACGGCCAGGACGTCGACGTCGAGGCCCTGGGCGCCGAGCGCGCCTGAGGCCCCGCACGCCCGTCGGGACCCCGGGACCCCGGGACCACCCCGACGGGCGTGACGAAGCCCTCGCCACCCCTCCGGGTCTGACGACCACCTGATCCCGCTGCGAACGTGGGGTGATGAAGGCACTCACCTGGCAAGGCAAGCGCGACGTCCGCGTCATCGACGTACCGGACCCCCGCATCGAGGAGCCGACGGACGCGGTGATCAAGGTGACGTCGACCGCGATCTGCGGCTCGGACCTCCACCTCTACGAACCGCTCGGCCCGTTCCTGAGTGCCGGCGACGTACTCGGCCACGAGACGATGGGCGTCGTCGAGGCGGTCGGCCCCGACGTCACCCACATCGCCGCGGGTGACCGCGTGGTGATCCCGTTCAACATCTCGTGCGGCCACTGCTGGATGTGCGAGCGCGGCCTGATGGCCGCCTGCGAGACCACCCAGGTCCGCGCGCAGGGCAAGGGCGCCGCCCTCTTCGGCTACACCGAGCTCTACGGGTCGGTGCCCGGCGGCCAGGCGGAGTACCTGCGCGTCCCGCAGGCCCAGTTCGGCCCGATCAAGGTCCCCGAGGGCGTCGCCGACGAGCGCTTCCTCTACCTCTCCGACATCCTGCCCACCGCGTGGCAGGGCGTGGAGTACGCCGAGGTGTCCGAGGGCGACACGCTCCTCGTCGTGGGCCTCGGCCCGGTCGGGCAGCTCGCGACCCGCATCGCCCAGCACCGCGGCATCCGGGTGCTGGCCGTCGAGCCGGACCCGTTCCGGGCCGGCGTGGCCCGCCAGCGCGGCGTCGAGATCATCGAGGCCTCCAAGCCCGAGGACGTCRCCGCCGCGGTCCGCGACCTCACCGGCGGCCGGGGCGCCGACGGCACCCTCGACGCCGTCGGCATGGAGGCCCACGGCACCCCGATCGCGGAGACCGCGATCAAGTCGGCCGGGTTCCTGCCCGACGCGGTGGCTAAGCCGCTGATGAAGTCGGTGGGCATCGACCGGCTGGGCGCCCTGCGGTCCGCGATCTCATCGGTACGCCGCGGCGGCACCGTGTCGATCTCCGGCGTCTACGGCGGGATGAGCGACCCGTTCCCGATGATGGAGATGTTCGACAAGGGCATCAGCATGCGCATGGGGCAGTGCCACGTGAAGCGCTGGATCGACGACATCGTCCCGGTGGTGATGGAGGACGGCGACCCGCTGGGCCTCGAGACCCTCGCGACGCACCGGCTCCCGCTCACCGAGGCGCCGGCGGCGTACCAGATGTTCCGCGACAAGGACGACGAGTGCCTCAAGGTGGTCCTCAAGCCGTGAGCGATGCCGACGTACGCGCCCCGCTGCCGCAGCCGCGCGGTCCGCTCTCCGGGGCGGTGGCCACCACCCTGGGGCGGCGTCCCGGGGTGGTGCACCTGGCCTCGGACGTCGAGCACGCCCTCGGCGCGCTCGACGACGCGGCGGGCTACGTGCACGACGAGGACGCCCAGCTGGCGCTGTGGATGCTCCTCGAGCTGCACCACCGCGGCTTCGCGGGGGTGGACGACGGCTGGGAGTGGCACCCGGAGCTGGCCCGGATCCGGGCGGCCCTCGGTCGTCGGCTCGAGGAGATCGTGCTGGCCGAGGTGACCGAGGAGATCGACGGGCAGGTCCCGGCGATGCTCCGCGACCCTGCCGAGACCTTCTTCGCGCTGGTCGGGAACGGAGGCGGCTCGCCGCTGGCGCGTCACGTGCGCCGCCGGGCGACCCTCGAGCAGTGGCGCGAGCTGCTGATGCTCAAGTCGGTCTTCCAGCTCAAGGAGGGCGACGCGCACTCGTGGGCCATCCCGCGCGCGCACGGCGCGGTCAAGGTCGCGCTCACCGAGATCCAGTACGACGAGTACGGCTCCGGCGACCCGGCCCGCCAGCACGCGACGCTCTTCGCGCAGGCGATGGAGGCCAGCGGTGTGGACCCGACGTACGCCGCCCACGTCGACCGGGTGCCCGCGGTGGTGCTGGCGGTCAACAACTTCATGGCCGTGTGCGGCCTCCAGCGCCGGCTGCTCGGCGCGACGCTCGGCCACCTCGCGATGTACGAGGCGACCAGCTCGCTGCCGCACGGGATGTACGCCGCCGCGGCCCGGCGGCTGGGCCTGCCGGAGGAGGTCGCGGACTACTTCGACGAGCACGTGACGGCCGACGTCATCCACGACCAGATCGCGGTGCGCTCGATGTGCGCGCCCTTCGTCGACGGCGATGCCGACCGGGCCGAGCAGGTGCTCCTCGGGGCGCTGGGCGGCGCCTGGCTCGACGACCAGATGGCCGACGTGGTCCTGGCCGCGTGGGCGGAGGACGCCAGCGCGCTGCTGCCCGCGCCGCCCGGGCGACCGCGAGGCGGCACCCCCCGGCTCCAGGTCTGCCCCGACGGGCCGGTGCTGGTCCGGGGCGCCGAGGAGTGGGTGGACCGCGAGGGCACGGTGCACGCCCTCACCCGGCCCGTCACCGCCGTGTGCCGGTGCGGGGGCTCGGCCCAGCAGCCGTGGTGCGACGGCACGCACAAGGTCCTGACCTGACCCTCACCCCCGCGCGGGGGGTCCCGTCGCCGCCCGGCCGCACTAGAGTGCGGCTCGGCGACAGGGAGTGGGGAGGGCGGCACGTGATGGACCAGATCGGCGACAGCCTGCTGCGGCTGGCGATGCAGCACTCGCCCGTCGGCATGATGCTGGTGTCGCCGGCCGGGGAGATGCTGGCGGTCAACGACGCCGCCTGCCGAATGCTGGGCTACGACCGTGCGGACCTGCTGATGACCCGCTGGCAGGACGTCACCCATCCCGACGACCTGGCCTCCGACGTCCACCTCGTCGAGGACGTCCTCGCGGGCGTGCGGTCGTCGTACCGGTTGAGCAAGCGCTACGTCCGCAAGGACGGCTCGGTGCTGTGGGGCGACCTGTCCGTGGCGCTGCTGCGCGACGAGGACGGCACCCCGCGGCACTTCATCTCGCAGATCCTCGACGTCACCGAGCAGCGGGAGTCCGCCGAGCAGCTCGCGGATGCCAACGCCACGATCGAGAAGCAGTCGCGGACCGTCGCGGCGATCTACGACGCCGTCGACGTGGGGCTGGTGCTGATCGACCGGTCCGGACGCTACGAGCAGATGAACCGTCGCCACCGCGACTTCATGGCGCTGGCCTACCCCGAGGGGCACCACGGGATGGCCGGCCAGACGGGGGAGGTCTACGAGCCGGACGGGGAGACCCTGATGGCCCGTCGTGACCTGCCGTCGCTGCGCGCCAGCGTGGGCGACGAGTTCGACGACGTCCGGCTCTGGGTGGGCTCGGACCCCGCGACCCGGCGGGCGCTGTCGGTCTCGGCGCGCTCCACCCGCCGCCCGGACGGGACGTTCATCGGCGCGGCGCTGGCCTACAAGGACGTCACCGACTTCATGCGGGCCCTCGCGGTCAAGGACGAGTTCGTCGCGTCGGTCTCCCACGAGCTGCGGACGCCGCTGACCTCGGTGCTGGGGCACCTGGAGATGCTCGCCGCGCGCGAGGACCTGCCCGGCGACATCCGGGCGCAGCTGGCGGTGGTCGACCGCAACGCCGCCCGCCTCCAGATGCTGGTCTCCGACCTCCTGTACGTCGCGCAGGAGGCCGACGCGGCCCTCCACATGGTCCGGGTGGCAGCCGACGCGGCGGCGATCGTGCGCGACTCGGTCGAGGCCGCCCGTCCGGTGGCCAACGCCTCTAAGGTCGCGCTGGTCGCGGACCTGCCGGAGACCCGCGTCGCGATGTGCGACCCCCAGCGGCTGCGGCAGGTCGTCGACAACCTGGTGTCCAACGGGATCAAGTACACCGACGCGGGCGGCGAGGTGCGGATCGAGCTGCCGCTGGTCGAGGACCGGTTGGAGGTGCAGGTGTCGGACAACGGCATCGGCGTTGGGCCCGAGGACCTCGAGCGCCTCTTCTCGCGCTTCTACCGCGCCGACAGCGAGCGGGTCCGCCTCACGCCCGGCACGGGCCTCGGCCTCAACATCGTGCGCTCCATCGTGGAGGGCTGCGGGGGAGGGGTCCGGGTCGACAGCGAGGTGGGGGTGGGGAGCACCTTCACCGCGTGGATCCCGTACGTCGCTCCCGGCGACGAGTGAGCGGCGAGCGACGGACCGCCGGATGCAGCGTCGCCCTGTTCGGCTACGTGATGGTGCTGCTCATGGTGGTCCTCACCCCGAGCACCGGGGCTCCCGACCGGGTCCTGGCCGAGCTCACCGACGTGGCGATGGCCGCCGGGGCCCCGCGCCGCCCCATGACCGGCAACGTCGTCGAGATCGTGCTCAACGTCCTGATGACGGCTCCGTTGACGGCCCTCGCCTCGGTGCTGTGGCCCGATCCGTCCTGGCGGGACTGGACGGCCTGGGCGTTCGTGACCTTCGGCGCCGTGGAGGCGGTCCAGGGCCTGCTGCTGCCGGGACGGCACGGGTCGTTCTCCGACGTCGTCGCCAACACGGCCGGCTGCTGCCTCGGGGCCGTCCTGGTGGTGGTCGTATGCCGGGCGCAGGGCCGCCGGTCGGCTCGCCGGCTCTCGAGCGGGACCCTGCCCGACTGATCAGGAGCGGGCGCGCGTGGCCTTCTGCTCGTCGGCGGTGGTGTCGACGTAGGCGTCGGGGGCATAGCCGTAGTGGGCGTAGTTGCCGGCCCCGACGTTGCGGCGCGAGACCCGGTTGAGGATCACGCCGAGCGGTCGGGCGTGCACCGCGTGGAGGTGCTCGATGGCCGTGGTGAGCTCGGTGTCGAGGGTGCGTCCGGCGCTCACCGCGATCAGGGCGCCGTCGGCGTTGTGGGCGACCACGGCGGCGTCGGTGACCGGGAGGAGGGGCGGTGCGTCCAGGACGACCATCCCGCGGACCGACAGCTCGGCGATGACGGCGCGCATGGCCTTGGACCCGAGGATCTCGCTCGGGTTGGGCGGCCTGGTGCCCGAGGTCAGCACCGTCATGTTGGCGATGTCGGGGTGCCCCTGCACGGCGTCGGCGAGCTCGACCCGGCCGGCGAGCACGTCGGTGAGGCCGACCGTGTCGTCGAGTCCGAGGGCCTTCGACACGTTGGGAC
>NZ_JBFUMD010000014.1:0-19352 GCF_054049555.1 Nocardioides sp. P5_C9_2 | reverse complement strand
GGCCAGGCCGGCGGCGTCGAGGTGCCCGAACTCCTCGACCCCCGAGTCGAGCAGGAAGCACTTGAAGCCGTAGACGCCCTCGGCGTACAGGGGAGCCAGGTCCCCGACGTTGCCGGGCACGGCCCCGCCCCAGAACCCGACGTCGACGAAGACCTGGCCCCGGGCCGCCTCCCTCTTCGCGGCCAGCGCCGCGACCGTCGTGGTGGGCGGGATGCTGTTGAGGGGCATGTCCACGATCGTGGTGACGCCGCCGGCGGCCGCGGCCCGGGTGGCGCTGGCGAAGCCTTCCCACTCGGTGCGGCCCGGCTCGTTGACGTGCACGTGGGTGTCGACCAGGCCCGGCAGCAGCACCTCGTCGTCGGCGAGCACGACGACCTCCGCGCCGCCGGCGTCCACGTCGTACGCCGACACGTCGGTGATCACCCCGTCGCAGATCCGCACCGCCACGGCCGACTCGCGGTCGCCGACGACCGCGCGGCGGGCGCGGACCAGGGTCTCAGCTGCCACGGTAGGTCGAGTAGCCGAAGGGGCTCAGCAGGAGCGGCACGTGGAAGTGCTCGTCGCCGGAGAGGCGGAAGGCGACGACGACCTCGGGGTAGAAGCCGGTGATGCCCTGCCCCGCGAACCACGAGCCGGAGTCGAAGCGCAGCCGGTAGGTGCCCGCGGCCAGCTCCTCGGGCGCGAGGTCCGGGGCCCGGCCGTCGTCGTCGGTGCGCACCTCGGCCAGCACGTCTCCGGCCTCGGACTCCAGGACGATCCGCAGGCCCGGGGCGGGTCTTCCCCGGCCGGTGTCGAGGACGTGGGTGCTCAGGGTCGCCATCAGCC
Source organism: Nocardioides sp. P5_C9_2 (assembly GCF_054049555.1). Classification (NCBI taxonomy): domain Bacteria; kingdom Bacillati; phylum Actinomycetota; class Actinomycetes; order Propionibacteriales; family Nocardioidaceae; genus Nocardioides; species Nocardioides sp. P5_C9_2. The sequence goes on along the minus strand of NZ_JBFUMD010000014.1, from coordinate 18,527 downwards.
CAGCACCTCCCGGACCCGGAGCAGCGCGATCTGGGTCAGCTGGTCGATGGTCTCGGCCCGCTCCGCCCGGTCGCTGTTGTCCATCCGACGTCGGAGCGCCTCGAGGATCTCGGTGGCGTCGCGGCCCGCGGCGCGGATGATGAAGACCCGGTCGAACCGCTCCTCGTAGGCCAGGTTGCCCTCCGCCAGCCGACGCGCGACGTCCGCGTCGTCCCGGTCCACCCCGGCCTGCTCCCGGGTCGAGTGGCCGGCGTCGTGCGTCGCGGCGTCGGGACGCTCCCCGATCCGGGGATGGCGGGCCAGGGCGCGCTCGAGCTCGTCGTCGGTGATGGTCGAGGCGGTCTCGACCATCCGCGCCTCGAGGTCGTCGAGGGTCTCGAACGGGCGGGCCGCGAGCACCTCGTCGGCCCAGCGCGGCACGTCGAGGCAGGTCAGCAGCCGACTCCTGGCCGTGTCGTGCTCCATCTCGTTGAAGGCCGGGAGCCCCGGTCGCCGTCCACTCATCCGCCGTCGGCCTCTCGCGTCACGGTGGCCTCGATCAGCCCGAACGGCCGGTCGGCGGCGATGAAGACCTCACCAGGGTTCTCCAGCCCGAACGGCTCGAGGTCGACGAGGAAGTGGTGCTTGTTGGGGGCGGCGAAGGAGACCTCCTCGATCCCCGCGTGCGCCTCGAGCACGGCGCGACCCATGGCGTAGAGGGTCTCCTGCAGCGCCCGGCTGTACGTCGTGGCGAAGGTCGCGAGCAGCAGCGCCCGGACCTCGGCGTACGTGCGGTTCCAGTCGACGGCGCCGCCGTCGACGTCGTGCCCGGCGTAGCGCCACGTCGCGGTCAGCGAGGTGGCCAGGATGCGGTCGTCGGCCTCGGGCAGGGTCGTGTACTCGTCGACGAGGAACCCCTTGAACTCCGAGCCGGTGGACTTCAGCACGACCAGGTCGGTGAGCCCGGTGAGGACGCGGGCGCCGTCCGCCGAGAGGTCGACCTCGGTGGTGCGCACCTCCCCGCCGCGGCGCACGAACGCGTGGTCGTGGCCGGTGCCGTCGACGGGGATCCGGTCCCAGGTGTGCTCCTCGACCCGGACCTGCGCGCCGGTCGCGGCCGGCGTCGCCGTCAGCAGTCGCCGGGCCAGCGCGAGCGCGTAGTCCTCGGGAGAGCTGACGCCGTGCCGCTTGGCGTAGGCGAAGGCGGTGTTCTTCTGGGTGTCGGTCGGCAGCACCCGCGACTGGTCGCCGTCGGTGTGGGCGGCCGCGAAGTCACCGCGCAGCGACGTGGAGACGGTGAGGTCGCGGATCTCGTGGCGCGGGGTGTCACGCACGATGCGCACGACGCGGCACTCCGCCTTGCCGTACCGGTTGGGTCCCAGGACGATGCCCATCTGCTCAGCCCTCGCTCTCGGTGGTGCGGTGTGCCGGTCCGGTGCGGTGTGCCAGTCCGGCCAGCACGTGGATGTCCAGCAGCCCGGCGTCGCCGACCTCGTCCGACGACACGGCCCCGCAGTCGAGGCCGCGCAGCACGAAGTCGGCCAGCGCCCGGGCGGTCGCCGGCTCGTCGAGGATCGCGGAGTCCCGCTGCCCGACGTAGTCGCGCAGCCTCGCCGCCGCGGCCGGGAGGCCGTCGCGGTAGAACGCGAACGTGGCGGCGTACCGCGTCGGCAGCTGCGCGGGGTGCAGGTCCCAGCCCTGGTAGTAGCCGCGCTCCAACGACCTCCGCACGAGCCGCAGGTGGTTGCTCCACGCGGCTCCCACCTGGTCGGGAGTGCCCACCGGCAGCACGTTGGTGGAGCCGTCGGAGAGGCGTACGCCGGTGCCGGCGGCGGCCGCCTGCATGACGGCCTTGGCGTGGTCGGCCGCCGGGTGCTCGAGRCTCTGCTGGGCCGCCGCGATGCCGCAGGAGGCCGAGTAGTCGTACGTGCCGTAGTGCAGGCCGGTGACCCGTCCGTCGGACGCGTGGATCATCCGGGCGACCAGCGCGGTGCCGTCGGGGCCGAGGATCGACTGCGGTGTCTCGATCTGGAGCTCGAAGCGCAACGACGCGGGCACCAGGCCCAGCTCCGCCTCGAGCCGACCGGCGACGTGCACCAGTGCCTGCACCTGGTCGACCGACGTGACCTTGGGCAGGGTGACGACGAAGCCGTCGGGGACCGGACCGCCGTCGGTCAGCGTCGCCACGAAGAGGGAGAGCGTGCGCAGCCCGCGGCGTCGCGTGGGGCGCTCGAAGCTCTTGAACCGGATGCCGGTGCCGGGTGGGGCCGTGCCGGCCGCGAGCTCGGCGCGCAGGTCCCGCGCCGCGGCCTCGACCGCGCCGTCCTCCTCGTCGTCGGGGCGCTGCCCGTAGCCGTCCTCGAAGTCGATCCGCAGGTCCTCGACCGGCTCACGCCCGAGCTTGTCGCGCACCCGGCGCAGCAGGTCCTCGTCACGATCGATGATCTCGAGCAGCATCGCCTCGTGCTCGTGGGTGGCTCGGAGCGCCTCGCGGCCGTAGCCGGCGACCAGTCCTGCACGGAACCGGTCGGCGGGGACGTACAGGGTGTGCACCGGCTGGCGCCCGGGCCGCTCGCCGGGGTAGGCGAGGGCGAGCGCGGCGTCGGCGGCCTCGAGGCGCTCGTCGATCTCCTCGGTGAGCCGGTCGAGGTCGAGTCCGGTGTCCGGCTGGCCGCCCTTCATCCCCGCACCCTAGTGCGGTGGACGGTCGGTCGTGGCGACTTCAGTCGCCCACCACGAGCTCGACCTCGAACCCCTCGGAGCTCTCGAGGTAGAGCGCCACGTGGTCGTCGCCCCCGGCATGGGGGTAGCGGTCGGCGAACAGCTCGTGCCAGCCGTGGGCGCTCGACTCGGCCCGGATCCGGTCGAGGAGCTGCCGGTCCTCGACCACCAGGGCGAGGTGGTTGACGCCCGGCCGCATCCGGTCGTGGGGCTCGTCGACCTGGTCGTCGGAGCGCTCGAGGAAGACGTAGGTCCCGTCGTCGGCCCGCCACGACGAGCCGTCGACCTCCCAGCCCAGCTCCCCCAGCAGCCAGCCCCACTCGTCGGTGGCGACCGCCGGGTCGCTGACCCACAGGTCCCAGTGGTGGATCGCGCGTGCCATCAGGTGACCGGGGGGCGAGTGCGCCGAGGTGCCGGGCGGACCGGGTCGTCGTCGGGCGGGTCGACGTCCGCGGGCACCTCGAGCGGTCGCAGCCGGGCCCAGAGCAGGAACGCCCCGGCCACGACCAGGAGCCCGATCCCGGTCCRGAGGTTGGCGTTGACCCCGCCGGTCCTCTCCGGCTCGTGCTCGCCGAACAGGCCCGCGAGGGTGAGGATCACGCCGTACACGCCGAGCAGGGCCGCGATGATGTTGCGGATGTCGAAGACGCCGGCCTGGTGGGATCCGGTGCCGGTGCTGGATGTGCCGTCGGACATGGTGGCCCCTCTCAGAAGGCGGCGTTGAGGATGATGACCATCGCCAGCGAGACGGCGGCGAGCGGGATCGTGCGCTGGTACCAGGGCTGTGCGGCCTCGTCGGGATCGACGAGGTCCTCGCGCGGGGTCTCGGAGTAGACGAGGCCCTTGAGCTCGGAGGCCGGCTTCGGCTCGGTCACCAACGACACGATGACGCTCAGCACGATGTCGACGACGAACGCGGTGGACGCGGCCACGAACGCGGCGCCCTGACCGGGGAGGTCGAGCACCCCGGCCGCGGCCATCCGGTCGACGGCCACCGCGGACAGCGTGCCGAAGACGAGTCCCACCCAGCCGGCGGTCGGCGTCATCCGCTTCCAGAACATCCCGAGGATGAAGGTGGCGAAGAGCGGCGCGTTGAAGAAGCCGAACAGGGTCTGCAGGTAGTCCATGATGTTGTCGTAGCCCAGCGCGATCTGGGCGGTGAAGATCGCGATGAAGGTGGCGCCGACCGTGGCGAGACGACCGATGCGCAGGTAGTAGTCGTCGGCGTGGTCCTTGCGGATGTAGCGCTGCCACAGGTCGTAGGAGAAGACGGTGTTGAACGCCGAGATGTTGGCCGCCATGCCGGCCATGAAGGCCGCCAGGAGTCCGGCGATCGCCAGGCCGAGAAGCCCGTTGGGCAGCACGTCGCGCATCAGCAGGAGCAGCGCGTCGTTGTAGGACACCCCCTCACCGGAGGCTCCGCCGCCGGGGCTGCCACCGTTCTTGAGGTCGATCATCTCCTGCACCAGCACCGCGGAGACCATGCCCGGCACGATGACGAGGAACGGGATGAACATCTTCGGGAAGGACCCGATGATCGGCGTCCTGCGGGCCGCGGACATCGACTTGGAGGCCATGGCGCGCTGCACCTCGACGAAGTTCGTCGTCCAGTAGCCGAAGGACAGCACGAACCCGAGTCCGAACACGATCCCGATCACCGACAGGAGCGGCGAGCCGAACCCCGAGAGCGCCTCGCCCGGCCACGACTCGAGCTGCTGCGCGGCGGGGGCGACCCCGGCCGCGGCGGGGGCGCCCTCGGAGGCGGCGGTGATCTTGTCGGTCAGCCCGTCCCATCCGCCGACGCGGTGCAGGCCGATCAGGGTCAGCGGCAGGAGCGAGGCGATGATGACGAAGAACTGGAGCACCTCGTTGTAGATCGCGGCGCTCAACCCGCCCAGGGTGATGTAGGACAGCACGATGGCGCCGGCGACGACCAGGGCGATCCAGATCGGCCAGCCCAGCAGCGCGTGCACGATGCCGGCCAGGAGCGCGAGGTTGACCCCGGCGATGAGCAGCTGGGCGACGGCGAAGCTGATCGCGTTGACGAGGTGGGCACCGGTGCCGAACCGGCGGAACATGAACTCCGGCACCGAGCGGACCTTGGAGCCGTAGTAGAACGGCATCATCACGACGCCGAGGAAGAGCATCGCCGRGACCGCGCCCACCCAGAAGTAGTGCACGGTCGGGAGGCCGATCTCCGCCCCGTTGGCCGACATGCCCATGATCTCGACCGCGCCCAGGTTGGCCGAGATGAAGGCCAGGCCCGTCACCCAGGCCGGCAGCGAGCGACCGGACAGGAAGAAGTCGATGGAGTCCGAGACCGAGCGGCGTGCCATGACACCGATGCCGAGCACGAAGGCGAAGTAGATCGCCACCAGCAGGTAGTCGAGCCACGAGGCGTCGATGAGGGTGGCCATGGGGGTCACCGGGGCGAGCAGCACTGACACACGTTCCTCCCGAGCTGGGCGGCCGGCCCGAGGTGGGGAGGCCCGCGGGTCAACCTAGTCGTACCCGGCCCGGGGCCGCACCACCCCTCACTCCCACTCGATCGTCCCCGGTGGCTTGGAGGTGATGTCGATGGTCACCCGGTTGATCTCAGCGACCTCGTTGGTGATCCGGGTCGAGATCCGCTCCATCACGTCGTACGGCAGGCGGGCCCAGTCGGCGGTCATCGCGTCCTCGGAGGTCACCGGGCGCAGCACCACCGGGTGACCGTAGGTGCGGCCGTCACCCTGCACGCCGACCGAGCGGACCTCGGCGAGCAGCACGACCGGCATCTGCCAGATCTCCCGGTCGAGGCCGGCGCGGGTGAGCTCCTCGCGGGCGATCGCGTCGGCCTCGCGCAGCAGGTCGAGCCGCGCCCGGGTCACCTCGCCGATGATCCGGATGCCGAGGCCGGGGCCGGGGAACGGCTGGCGCCACACCATGGTCGAGGGGAGGCCGAGCTGTTCCCCGACGGCGCGGACCTCGTCCTTGAACAGCGTGCGCAGCGGCTCGATCAGGTCGAACGCCAGGTCGTCGGGCAGGCCGCCGACGTTGTGGTGCGACTTGATGGTCGACGTGCCGGCGCCGCCGCCGGACTCCACGACGTCCGGGTAGAGCGTGCCCTGCACCAGGTACGCCGTGTCGCCGCGCTCCTCCTCCGTCAGCGATCCGAAGACCCGCACCTCGGCGGCCTCGAACGTCCGGATGAACTCGCGCCCGATGATCTTGCGCTTCTCCTCGGGGTCGTGGACCCCGGCCAGCGCGCCCAGGAACTGGTCGGCGGCGTCGACGACGTCGAGCGCGTCGAAGACCTCCTCGAAGTCGCGGCGCACCTGCTCGGTCTCGCCCTTGCGCATCATCCCGTGGTCGACGTACACGCAGGTGAGCCGGTCGCCGATGGCGCGCTGCACGATGGCCGCGGCCACCGCGGAGTCGACGCCGCCGGACAGGGCACAGATCGCCCGGCCCCGCTCGCCGACCTGCTCGCGGATGCGCTCGACCTGCTCCTCGACGATGTTGACCATCGTCCAGGTCTGGCGGCAGCCGGCGATCTCGTGGAGGAAGTGCTCGAGGACCTGCTGGCCGTGCTCGGAGTGCAGCACCTCGGGGTGCCACTGGACGCCGGCGAGTCCGCGACCGGTGTCCTCGAAGGCGGCGACCGGGGTGTCGGCGGTGGAGGCGAGGACGGTGAAGCCCGCCGGGGCAGCGGCGACCGAGTCGCCGTGCGACATCCACACGTTGTGGGTGACGGGCAGGTCGGCGAGCAGGGTGCCGCCCTCGGTGACGGTGACCGGCGTCCGGCCGTACTCCCGCGCGCCGGTGTGGGCCACCTCGCCGCCGAGGCCCCTGGCCATCAGCTGGAAGCCGTAGCACATGCCGAAGACCGGCACCCCGGCCGTGAAGACCGCGTCGTCGATGCCGGGGGCGTCCTCGGCGTACACCGAGGACGGACCGCCGCTGAGGATGATCGCCTTCGGACGCCGCGCGAGCATCTCGGCCACCGGCATCGAGTGGGGCACGATCTCGGAGTAGACCCGCGCCTCGCGCACGCGACGGGCGATCAGCTGGGCGTACTGGGCGCCGAAGTCGACGACGAGGACCAGGTCGTGGTCAGGGGTGTCGGTCACCCCCGAAGGGTACCGAGCGCGCCCGGCCGCGCCAGACATGACTCAGGGCCCCGACCGGGGAGGGAGGGATGGTCGGGGCCCTGAAGGTCCACGGCCTGCAGAACAGCACCTGGACTGACGGGCCCGGCCAACTGGGAGGGAGCGTGACTGCCGGGCCTGTCACCGGTGCCAACGACCCCTCCCGGGGCGGGTTACGCCGATCCCGGAGAAAAGTTCCGTGTCCTCAGCTGACCCCGACGATGGGCAGCCGCAGCGCTCCCGGAGCCGCCTCCGGGACCACCGGGTTCTTGGGGGCCACGGGCTGGATCCGGGTGTACGACGACCCGAGCGCCGGTCGGTCGTCGGCCTCCCCCCTGTTGGGCCAGAAGGCCATCGCCCGCTCCGCCTGGGCGGTGATGGTGAGCGACGGGTTGACGCCCAGGTTGGCCGAGACGGCCGAGCCGTCGACGACGTGCAGCCCCTCGTGGCCGTACATCCGCTGGTAGGCGTCGACGACCCCGGTCTCGGGCGAGTCGCCGATGGTGCAGCCGCCGATGAAGTGGGCGGTGAGCGGGCGGTTGAAGGGCTCGCCCACGTTGCCGCCCGGGGTGCCGCCGATCAGCGTGGCCATCCGTCGTACGACGTCGTAGGCGACCGGGATGTAGGTGGGGTTGGGCTCGCCGTGACCCTGCCTGCTCGACATCCGCCACCCGAAGGGCGTCCTGACCCCGACCGTGGTGATCGAGTTGTCGAGGGTCTGCATGACGAGCGCGATGACGGTGCGCTCCGACCAGTGCTTCATGTCGTAGAGGTCGAGCGCGCTGCGGCGCTGGGTCCACAGCTCCTTCAGCCACGACCTCCACCGCGACTGGCCCTCGATCTCGTCGGCCAGCACGGTCTGGAGCAGAGCCATGAAGTTCGAGCCCTTGCCGTAGCGCACCGGCTCGACGTGCGTGTCCGCGTCCGGGTGGAAGGAGGAGGTGATGGCGACGCCCTGGCTGTAGTCGACGGTGATGTCCGGGGCCAGGGCGCCGAGGATCGCCTCGGAGTTGGTGCGGGTCAGGCTGCCCAGGCGGTCGCTGACGTGGGGCAGGTCGCCCTCGCCCTTGAGCTGGTGCAGCAGCTTCTGGGTGCCGAGCGCGGCCGCCGAGAAGATCACCTGCTCGGCGGTGAACGTCTTCGTCGCCGTCCGCCGCGACAGCTTGGCCTTGGTCCACCGGGTGTCGACCCGGTAGCCGCCGCCGTCGAGGGGACGCACCCGGGTGACCGTGGTGAGGGGGTGCACGACGGCACCGGCCTGCTCGGCGAGGTGGAGGTAGTTCTTGACCAGGGTGTTCTTGGCGTTGTGCCGGCACCCGGTCATGCACTCCCCGCAGGCCGTGCACGGGTTGCGGTCGGGCCCGGCTCCGCCGAAGAACGGGTCGGGGACGCTCTCCCCGCCGATGCCGGGCTGCTGGCCGAAGAAGACGCCCACCGGTGTGGGGTGGAACGTGTCGCCGACACCCATGTCGTTCGCGACCTGCTCCATCACCTCGTCGCTGGGGGTGCGCACCGGGTTCTCGACCACGCCGAGCATCCGCTTGGCCTGGTCGTAGTAGGGGGCCAGCTCGGACTTCCAGTCGGCGATGTGCGCCCACGAGGGGTCGCGGTAGAACGCGTCGAGCGGCTCGTAGAGCGTGTTGGCGTAGACCAGCGAGCCGCCGCCGACCCCGGCGCCCGCCAGGATCATGCAGTCCTTGACCATGTCGATGCGCTGGATGCCGTAGCAGCCCGCCGCCGGTGCGAAGAGGTAGCGCTTCGCGTCGAAGCTCGTGGCGGCGAAGTCGGCGTCGGCGAAGCGGGCCCCGGCCTCGAGGACCGCGACCCGGTAGCCCTTCTCCGTCAGGCGCAACGCGGAGACGGACCCGCCGAAGCCGGACCCGATGACGATGACGTCGTAGTCGAAGTCGCCGTCCTCGGCCATCACGCGCGGCCCAGCTTGTTCATCAGCCGCAGCTGGGCGGTCATGACCTTGGCGTAGCGCTCGTCGGACATCCCGAGCATCGGGGCGAAGCGGATCAGCCGCTGGGTGGCGACCGACTGGGACTCGGTGTAGCGGTGGATGCCCTCGCTGCCCTGGCGACGGCCCATCCCGGACTCGCGCATCCCGCCCATCGGGGAGTCGATGCTGGCGAAGGTGGCCCCGAAGGCCTCGTTGATGTTGACGGTGCCGCACGTCACGTGACGGGCGATCTCCCGCCCCCGGGCGCCGTCCTGGGTGTAGATCGAGGCGTTGAGGCCGTAGTCCCCCGCGTTGGCCCGGGCGACCGCGTCGGCCTCGTCGTGGAAGCGGTAGAGGGAGATCACCGGGCCGAAGGTCTCCTGGCCGAAGCACGTCATGTCGGGGGTGACGCCCTCGAGGATGGTCGGCTCGTAGAAGTAGGGCCCCAGGTCGGGCCTGGCCCGGCCGCCGGCGAGGACCCGGGCGCCCTTGGCGACCGCGTCGTCCACGTGGGCTCGGACGGTGTCGAGCTGTGCCTGGGAGACGAGCGAGCCCATGTCCACGCCCCACTCGAGGCTGGCGCCCAGCGTCATCGCCTGGGTGCGGGCCACGAAGCGCTCGACGAACCGGTCGTAGACCTGGTCGGCCACGAACATCCGCTCCATGGAGACGCAGAGCTGGCCGGCGTTGGAGAACGACGCCCGGACGGCGCCCTCCGCTGCCTTCTCGAGGTCGGCGTCACGCAGCACCAGGATCGGGTTCTTGCCGCCGAGCTCCAGCGAGCAGCCGATGAGCCGCTCCGCGCACCGGCCGGCGATGATCCGCCCGGTCGCCGTGGAGCCGGTGAAGCACACGTAGTCGGCGCCGTCGATGATGGGTGGGCCGAGCTCGGGACCCGGTCCGGCGACGACCTGCCACAGGTCCTGCGGGAAGCCCGCCTCCTCGAGCAGCTGGGCCGCCAGCAGCGCCGAGAGCATGGTCTGCGCGTCCGGCTTGGCGACGACCGCGTTGCCGGCCAGCAGCGCCGGCAGGCCGTCGCACAGCGCCATCGTGAAGGGGTAGTTCCAGGGCGAGATGATCCCGACGACGCCCTTGGGGACCCGGTTGACCTCGACGCGGGTGAGGCCCGGCACCACGCCGAGCTTGCGCTCGGTGTCGAGGTGCTGGTGGGCGGTGCGGGCGTAGTAGCGGGCCGTGAGCGCGATGTGGAGCGGCTCGTCGAAAGCGTGCTTGCGGGCCTTGCCCGACTCCAGCACGATCAGGTCGATGATCTCCTCCTGGCGGTCGAGCACCAGGTCGTGCAGGCGCAGCAGCATCGCGGCCCGCTCGTCGAGGGGGGTGCGCGCCCAGGCGGCCTGCGCCCGACGCGCACGGACGTAGGCCTCGGCGACGTCGTCGGCGCTCGACTGCGGGACGTGGGCCAGCGGCTGACCACCCAGCGGCGAGGCGACGGGCACCGTCCTCCCGGTGGTGGCCGCGATGCGGCCGGTGAGCGCCGCGACGTACTCGGGCTCCAGCGCGTACGCCGCCCTGGGGTCGTGCTCGGGGTCGTGCGGGCCGTCCACGAGGGGGCCGGAGGCAGGGGTGTGCTCGCTCATGGCCCGAGGGTAGGCCGGTCCCCCGGGTGTTGCTACCCGTTGGTCACATCGTCCCGTTATTTGACATCACGCACGATTTTGTCAAGCGGTCAGCCGACGACGACCTCGACCCGCTGGAACTCCTTGAGGTCGGTGTAGCCGGTCGTGGCCATCGAGCGTCGCAGCGCACCGATGAGGTTCATGGTGCCGTCGGCGACCCGGGAGGGGCCGAAGAGGATCTCCTGCATCGAGCCGACCGCGCCGAACTCGACGCGCTGGCCCCGGGGCAGGTCGGGGTGGTGCGCCTCGCCGCCCCAGTGGAAGCCGCGGCCGGGGGCGTCGGTGGCGCGGGCCAGCGGCGAGCCGACCATCACGGCGTCGGCGCCGCAGGCGATCGCCTTGGCCACGTCGCCGGAGCGGCCGATCGACCCGTCCGCGATCACGTGGACGTAGCGACCGCCCGACTCGTCGAGGTAGTCGCGGCGCGCGGCGGCGACGTCGGCGACGGCCGAGGCCATCGGCACGGCGATRCCGAGCACGGTGCGCGTGGTGTGGGCGGCGCCGCCGCCGAAGCCGACGAGGACACCGGCGGCGCCGGTGCGCATGAGGTGCAGGGCGGCCTGGTAGGTCGCGCAGCCACCCACGATGACCGGGACGTCGAGCTCGTAGATGAACTCCTTGAGGTTCAAGGGCTCGCTCTGCGAAGAGACATGCTCGGCGCTGACGGTGGTCCCGCGGATGACGAACATGTCGACGCCGGCGTCCACCACGGCCTTGGCGAACTCCTTGGTCCGCTGCGGGGACAGCGATCCCGCGACGGTCACGCCGGCGTCGCGCACCTCGTTGAGGCGGGCAGTGATGAGCTCGGCGCGGATCGGCTCTGCATAGATCTCCTGCATCCGGCGGGTGGCGTCGCCGCCCTGCAGGCCGGCGACCTCCTCGAGCAGGTCGGACGGGTCGTCGTACCGCGTCCACAGTCCTTCCAGGTTGAGCACGCCGAGGCCGCCGAGGCGGCCGAACGCGATCGCGGTCGCCGGCGACATCACCGAGTCCATGGGGGCGCCCAGCACCGGCAGGTCGAACCGGTAGGCGTCGATCTGCCAGGCGGTGCTGATCTCCTCGGGGTCGCGCGTGCGCCGGGAGGGCACGATCGCGATGTCGTCGAAGGAGTAGGCGCGGCGGGCGCGCTTGGCTCGGCCGATCTCGATCTCAGTCACGGGTGCAGCCTATCGGTCGGCACTCCCGGTCCCCCGGGGTCTCCGATCCCGGATCTGGTGGCACGATCGCCGCCATGCCCCCCGCCACGCCGCCCGCCTTCGCCAGCACCGTCGGCACCGCCGACCCCGACCTCGACACGCGCCTCTCCACGGAGCTGGACGTCGTCAACGCCGCCGCCACCCCGGGCATCGACGCGGCCGCGGAGCTGACCGTGCGGATCACCGACGCGGAGGGTGCGCTGGTCGCCGGGATCAGCGGGTGGACGTGGGGGGTCGCCGCCGGGATCGCCATGACCTGGGTGCGCGCCGACGTCCGGGCCGCGGGCCTCGGGTCCCGCCTCCTGACCGACTTCGAGGCCGAGGCGCTGCGGCGCGGCTGCGCCCACGTGTTCGTCACGTCGTTCACGTTCCAGGCGCCCGCCTTCTACGAGCGGCACGGGTACGCCGAGTTCGCCCGCTGGCAGGACGTGCCGCGCGCCGGGGAGGCCGACGTGCACCTGAGGAAGGTGCTGCCGGGACCCACGAGCTCTGGATAAATCTCTACAGTCATCCACATAGACTTCCACAGACTGTGGAGGTATGGTCGAGCTCCCACCTACGAAAGGTTCCCCTGATGCTCAAGCGCCACCTCGCCGGCCCCGTTGCCGGTGCCCTCGTCGCCGCCGCGCTCGCCACGGCCCCGATCGCTCCCGCCAACGCCCAGCGTGCCGCGGGCACCGACAGCCTGGGGGCCCTGCTCGCCGCCGACGGCCAGAAGCTGGACAAGAACTGGAAGGACTTCGACATCATCGAGGCCGCGGTCCTGGCCGTCGCCGACGCCAAGCCCTCCACCCCGCTGCTCGCCCTGGTCGACGGCAAGAAGCGCCTCACCGCGTTCGCGCCCACCGACGCCGCGTTCCGCGCCCTGGTCACCGACCTGACCGGGACCGCGCCGAAGAACGAGAAGGACACCGTCGCGGCCATCGTCGCGACGTACGACATCGACACGATCGAGTCGGTCCTGCTCTACCACGTGGTCGCCGGTGCCACGCTCACCTCCACCAAGGTCGTGGCCGCGGCGAAGAAGAAGCAGAAGATCACGATGGCCAACGGCGCCACCATCCGGGTCAAGCTCATGAAGGGCAAGGTCGTCCTCGTCGACAAGGACAAGAACGACCGCGACGCCCGGGCGATCCCGATGCTGCTCGACCTCAACAAGGGCAACCGTCAGGTCGCCCACGGCATCGACCGGGTGCTGCGTCCGCTCGACCTCTGACCCACCCAGGCAGCCGCGCCCGGGGTGTCCCCCCGCCCGGGCGCGGCTCGTCACACCGACGGGACCCCATGACGACCTTCCTCTCCATCGGGGACCTCTCCTCCCGTACGGGAGTGACGCCCTCCACGCTCCGGATCTGGGAGGAGCGACACGGCTTCCCGGTCCCCACCCGGCTCGAGTCCGGGCACCGTCGCTACACCGAGGGCGACGTCGCACTGGTGAGCGAGGTGGCTCGGTTGCGTGACACCGGGATGCGCCTCGACGCCGCGATCACCGCGGCCCGCCTCGAGGCGGCCCACCAGGAGCAGGTGGCCCCGGGGCCGCGCCCGCGCTCGGTGCATGCGCACCTGCGGCGCCAGGACCCGTCGCTCCCGGTCCACCGCCTGACCAAGCGCACCCTGATCGGCCTGTCGCACGCCATCGAGGACGAGTTCTGCGTCCGGGCGCACGACGGACACCTCTTCGGGCTCTTCCAGCGTCCCCAGCACTTCACCCCCGCCCGGGCCCGCTGGCGCGAGCTGGCCCTGCTCGCCCGGACCACCCACGTGTACGCCGACTTCCCCGCCGACGACACCGCTGTCGTCCCCGGCGAGGACGACCTGCACCTGGTCGCGCTGCCGGAGCGCTCCCCCCTGCTGCGCGAGTGGGCCGTGGTCTGCGACGCCGTCGAGGCCCCCATCGCGCTCACGGCGTGGGAGGTGCCCGGCCAGGTCGGCGTCCCGGACCTGCACCGGGTCTTCGAGGCGACCTGGACGATGGTGCCCCACCTGGTCCGCGAGGCGGCCCGGGTGTGTGCGGCCGCGGCCGACGACCCGGACGGGCCTGCGCTCGTCGAGGCGCTCACCGCACCGGCGACGACCGCCGCGGCGGACCCCGTCCTCGCGGCCGCGTTCTTCAACCGCGCCGTCGCCTACCTCGACCGCGGCTGAAGACCCCGATCAGGCTCCCGAGTAGTTGGGTGCCTCGACGGTCATCTGGACCCCGTGGGGGTGGCTCTCCTTGAGCGATGCCGAGGTGATCCGCACGAAGCGGCCCTTGTCCTGCAGCTCGGGGACGGTGCGCGCGCCGACGTAGAACATCGACTGGTTGAGGCCGCCGATGAGCTGGTGGGCCACCGCGCCGAGGGGGCCACGGTAGGCGACCTGGCCCTCGATGCCCTCGGGCACGATCTTGTCGTCGCTGGTGACCTCGGCCTGGAAGTAGCGGTCCTTGGAGTAGGACTTCTTGCCGCGGCTCGACATCGCTCCGAGCGAGCCCATCCCCCGGTAGGACTTGAACTGCTTGCCGTTGACGAAGACCAGCTCGCCCGGCGACTCCTCGCAGCCCGCCAGCAGCGAGCCGAGCATGACGGCGTCCGCGCCCGCGACCAGCGCCTTGGCGATCTCGCCCGAGTGCTTCATGCCACCGTCGGCGATGACCGGGACCCCGGCCGGCTTCGCGGCCAGCGAGGCCTCATAGACGGCCGTCACCTGCGGCACGCCCACGCCGGTGACGACGCGGGTGGTGCAGATGGAGCCCGGGCCCACCCCGACCTTGACCGCGTCCGCGCCGGCGTCGACGAACGCCTGGGCGCCCGCGCGGGTGGCGACGTTGCCGCCGATCACCTGGACGTGCCGGGTGGCGGGGTCGCTCTTGAGCCGGCGGACCATGTCGAGGAGCAGGTGCACGTGGCCGTGCGCGGTGTCGGCGACGAGCACGTCGACACCGGCCTCGACCAGCGTGGTGGCCCGCTCCCAGGCGTCACCGAAGTAGCCGATGGCGGCACCGACGAGCAGCCGGCCGTCCGCGTCGTACGACGCGTGCGGGAACTGCTCGCCCTTGACGAAGTCCTTGACGGTGATGAGGCCACCGAGACGGCCCTGCTCGTCGACGAGCGGCAGCCGCTCGCGCTTGTGCCTGCGCAGCAGGGTGGTCGCCTCGTCGCGGGAGATGCCGATCCCGCCGGTGATGAGCCCCTCGGAGGTCATCACCTCGTCGACCTTCGTGGTCGCCCACTCCGCCACCGGGGTGAAGCGCAGGTCGCGGTTGGTGATGATGCCGAGCAGCCGGTTGTCCAGGTCGACGACGGGCAGCCCCGAGACACGGTACTCACCGCAGATGCGGTCGAGCTGCTCGAGGGTGGCGTCCGGGCCGATGGTGACGGGGTTGGAGATGATCCCGGTCTGGGTCCGCTTGACGAGGTCGACCTGGTAGGCCTGGTCGGCGATCGACAGGTTGCGGTGCAGCACCCCGAGGCCGCCCTCGCGGGCCATCGCGATGGCCATCCGCGACTCCGTGACCGTGTCCATGGCCGCGCTCACCAGCGGGACCCGCAACGAGATCTCCCGGGTCAGGCGACTCGTGGTGTCGATCTCGTCGGGCGCGAGGTCCGACTCGCCCGGCAGCAGGAGGACGTCGTCGTAGGTGAGGCCGAGGGCCGCGAACTTCTCCGGGATCTCCACTCCCCCATCCTACGGGCCCTCAGCGTCGCGCCCCCTCCAGGTCTCGCAGCGGGACGCGCACCGTCAGGCCGTCCCCGGACATCCGGATCCGGCCCCGCAGCCCCGACCCGAGGACCATCGGCAGGACGGCCTGGTTGTCGGCGCTGGTGACCAGCACCAGCTCGTCGTCACCGAGCCCCGCCGCGGCGCGTGCGGCCTCCAGGAGCAGCCGCGACCCGATGCCGCGCCGGCGCCAGGCCGGGTCCACCTCGAGATGGAGGTGGCGAGACCCCGGGGCCACCATCTCGGCGAGCACCGCGCGGCCGACCGTGGTCCCGTCCACCATCGCCGAGACCCCATGGCTCGACGCGACGAACTCCGGGGTCGCCCCCGTGCCCAGCCGGCGACCGGGCTCCGGCACGGTCACGGCGTCGCGGCTGCGCGCCAGGACGTCGCTCACCAGCTCGGCGAGCGCGACGCCGCGCGCGTGCTCGGTGGCGGTGAAGGGCGCGCGTCGGTGCACCTGGACCGAGACGTCGCTGACCGTCATCTCCATCGAGTCGTGGTCGGCGCCCGCCCCACCGGGCTCGGCCTCCGCGTCGAAGAGCTGGGCGACCACCTCGGGGAACCGCGCGGGCTGCGCCAGGATCGTCCGGGCGGCCGCGACGTACCGGGCGGGCTGGTCGACCAGTGCCGCCTCCGTGCACGGGTGCGACACCACCGCGCGGGCGCCCGCGCGGTGGACGAGGGACGCGATGTCGTCGACGTCCCAGCCCTCCGGCACCTCGAGCACCAGCTCGTCGGTCACCGAGTCGATCCCCGGGAACACCTGCAGCCCCAGGATGTTGACGCCCGCGGACCCGCACTCGCTCGCCAACGTCGCCAGCGCACCCGGTCGGTCCGGCAGCGTCAACCGCACTCTCCACAACATGGGCTCCCCCTCGTCTCGTCCTCCGGCACCAGCGTGCGAGTGCCGTGTTGCCGGTCGGATGCCTGCGTGTTTCGACGAGGAAAACCCTTTCGCGGGCGGTCCATCCCCCGCGCGGATGAGGTGCCGGCGCGGAGCGGTGGAGAACAATGGGCGCACTGTGACCGATGGATGCCGCTCGTGCCCCTCGCCCGCCTGACCGTCTGGGTCGCGGCGGTGGCGGCCGTGCTGGCGCGGTTCCCCTCCGCGATGTGGCCGCTGCGTCCCGACGAGGCCGGCTTCCTGCTCGTCGCCCGCAGCTGGGCCCCGACGCCGACCAGCGTCTACGGCCCCTACTTCGTCGACCGGCCCCCGGAGATCATCGCCCTGATCCGGTTGACCGACTGGCTGGGCGGTCCCTACGCCCTGCGCGTGCTCGCCGCGGTCGGCATCCTCGCCTTCGTCCTGCTGACGGCGGCGACGGCCCGACGGATCGCGTCGTACGCCGCGGGGCTGGGCGCCGCCCGTGCCGACCGGGTCGCGGCCTGGACCGCCGTCGCGGCCGCAGGACTGGTGTCCGACGCGGGCATCGACGTGGTCTCCGCCAAGGGCGAGCACCTGGGGATGCCGCTGATCATGGCCGCCTGCTGGCTGGCGCTCGCCGCCCTGGAGCGTCGCTCGGCACGGCTCGCGCTCGCCTCCGGCCTGGTCGCGATGCTCGCCGTCGGCCTCAAGCAGAGCCTGGTGGGCGGGCTGGTCTTCGGCGCCGTCCTGCTCCTGGGCAGTGCCCTGGCCGACCGTCGGTCGTGGCGGACGTACCTGCGACTGGGCCTGGCCGCCGGTCTCGGTGCCGCGGTCCCAGTGGCGGCGACGGTCGTGTGGGCGCTCGTCGCGGGCGTCGACCTCGACACGCTCTGGTACGCCGTGGTCGGCTTCCGGCCCGACGCCGACGCGGTGCTGGCCTCGCAGCCGAGCGACACCATCGACCAGCGGGCCGTGCAGATGCGCGAGCTGGTCGTGGAGACCGGGATGGCCTTCCTCGTGGCCTGGTTCGTCCTGCACCTGCCCCTCCTGGCCCGCCGGCTCCCGGTGCCGACCGCCGCCGTCACCGCCATGCTGGTCGTCGACGTGGTCGCCGTCGTGGAGAGCGGCAGCTTCTGGACGACCTACCTCGTGGTCCTGGTGGCTCCGGTGGCCCTGGCCACCGCGCTGGTGCTCAGGGTCGAGCGCGAGCCGCTGCGGACCCCGACGTGGCAGCGGGTCACCCGGGGCGTCACCCAGGCGCTCGTCGTCCTCGTGGTGCTGAGCAGCCTCGACTCCCTGTGGCGCTGGTGGGACAGCACCGACCAGCGCTACCGGCCGGTCGAGTACTACGCCGGCGAGGCCATCGGACGGGCGGCGCGTCCCGGAGACACGCTCGTCGTCTACGGCGGTCGCGCCGACATCCAGTGGGCCAGCGGGCTGCGCTCGCCGTACCGGCACCTGTGGTCGCTGCCGATGCGCACCCTCGACCCCGGGCTCACCGAGCTCCGCGACCTGCTCACCGGCCCCGCGGCACCGACGTGGTTCGTCGAGTTCACCGCCCTCGACGCCTGGTCGGAGAGCGGGACCGAGCGGATCGGGGAGGAGCTGATCGAGCGCTACCAGTACGTCGCCACCGTGTGCGACGAGTACCGCGTCTACCACCTCAAGAGCCTCGAGCGGCCCGTGCTGGACAGCCGGTGCACCGAGCCGTGGCGCGAGGGCCTGGCCTCGCTGCGCGGCTGAGGCGGGCCGGTGCGCGGACCGATGCAACCTCCCGGGCGGCCCACTGCGTTGTACCGGGCATGGAGCGAGTGACCGATGCGTGACGAGGCGGATTTCGTCGAGTTCGCCCAGAGCGCCCGGGGGCGGTTGCGTCGGACGGCGTACCTGATGTGCGGCGACTGGGACGAGGCCTCCGACCACGTCCAGGAGGGTCTGATCCGCGTGTACGTCGCGTGGCCGCGGCTGCACCGCGCGGGACGTGAGTACGCCTACGCCCGCAAGGCGGTCGTCAGCGCCTTCCTCGACCACCGGCGCCGCAGGTCCAGCACCGAGGTGCCGACCGAGCCCGACACGGGCCTGCCGGCCGGGTACGACGTCGCCGAGTCGGTCGTCGCCCGGGAGGCCCTGATGCGGGCCCTGGCCGACCTGGCGCCCCGGCAGCGGGCGTGCGTGGTGCTGCGCTACTTCGAGGACCTGAGCGTCGCGGAGACCGCGGCCGCCCTCGGGTGCTCCCAGGGCACGGTCAAGAGCCAGACGTCGAGAGCGCTGGACTCGTTGCGCTCCATGTTCGAGGACTCGCCGCTCGGCGAGCTGACCGCCGGAGGAGCCACCCCATGGTGAACGAGCTGCGAG
>NZ_JBFUMD010000013.1:0-19484 GCF_054049555.1 Nocardioides sp. P5_C9_2 | reverse complement strand
GACGTGGACGGCAAGCACTGGACCTGGAACCTCACCCACATCCCGGTGATGAGCGCGACCGTGGCCCCCGTCTTCACCGAGGTGATGACGTTCGACGAGCCCACCCGGATCACGTTCGAGCACGACCCCGAGCGTCCCGACGAGCGCACCGGCGTGGAGGGGGAGTACCTCCTGCGGCCCGACGGCACCGGGACCCGCGTGGCCATCGACCTGGAGATCTGGTGCGACCTGCCGCTGCCGCGGGTCTCGCGGATCGCGGTCGAGACCGTCATGCACGGCGTGGTGGCGGCGATGGGCCGTCGCTTCGCGTCCAACATGCTGCGGCACCTGGGGGAGTGATGGCTCCCACCTCTGGCCGGGTGCTCGTCCTGGGCGCCACCGGCTACATCGGGTCACGGCTGGTGCCCGAGCTCCTCGACCGCGGCTACCTCGTCACCGCGGCGTCCTCACGCCAGCCCACCCCGGAGCGCTTCCCCTGGGGCCACCATGTCGACTGGGTGCGCTGTGACGTCACCGACGCCGACGACGTCGCCGTGGCGCTCGAGGGCGTGGACGCGGTCTGCTACCTCGTGCACTCGCTCAGCTCGCGCGGGTTCTCCGACAAGGACCGCCTCGGCGCCGAGACCGTACGCCGCGGCGTCGACGCCGCCGGCGTCTCCCGGATCGTCTACCTCTCCGGTCTCGTGCCCGAGGTGCCGCGTGCCGAGCTCTCCGAGCACATCACGTCGCGCCTCGAGGTCGAGGAGGAGCTGCTGTCCTCCTCCGCGTCGTCGGTCGCGCTGCGCGCCGGCGTCGTCATCGGGGCCGGCTCCACGTCGTTCGAGGTGATCCGCCAGATCGGCACCCTGCTCGTCCTCCAGCCGATCCCGCTGTGGCTGCGCTCGCGGGTGCAGCCGATCGCGGCCACCGACGCGGTGCGCGCGCTGGTCGAGGCGCTGGAGCCCGGCTCCACGCTCACCGGCGCCCTCGACATCGGCGGCCCCGACGTGCTGCGCTACCCGCGCCKGCTGGCGGCGTACGCGCGGGCGGCCCGGCTGCTGCGCATCCGGGTGCCGGTGGCGATGATCCCCACCCAGGTCGCGGCCACCGGCACCGCGGGGCTCGTCCAGGCCCCGTTCTGGACGGTCAACGCCCTGGTCGAGTCGTTGCACCACGACATGGTCTGTCGACCCGAGGCGACGTGGGTGCCGGCCGACGGAGGCCGCCTGCTCGGTGTCGGCGAGGCCATGCACCGCGCGGTGCGCGCCGAGGTGGGCACCGCCGAGGCGCCGCTGCCGAGCGACCCCGCCTGGACCCGTCAGCGGGCGCCGGTCCTGGACGCCCTGCGCGCGCCGCGCAGCGTGCGGGCCGGCGCCAGCCTCGCCTGGCACCGGCTCCGCCAGCTGACCGACTGACCAGCCGGGTCGTCCGGCGGACTACTCGGCGCCGATGCGGCGCAGCAGGTGGGCCAGGTCCGGGTCCCCGCCTCGGAAGCGGCGGTAGGACTCCATGGCGTCGACCGACCCGCCGGGACCGAGCAGGGTCCGGCGGAAGTGCTCACCCGCCTCGCGACCCATGCCGCCCTGCTCGCCGAACCACGCCACCGTGTCGGCGTCCATGATCTCCGACCACAGGTAGGAGTAGTACGCCGCGGAGTAGCCGCCACCGAAGATGTGGTGGAAGTACGCCGAGCGGTAGCGCGGCGGCACCGGGGCGTAGCGCACGCCCGCGCGCTCGAGGGCCGCGAGCTCGAAGGCCTCGACGTCGGCCGGGTCGGTCGGCAGCTCGTCGGCGGGCGTCTGGTGCCACGCCTGGTCGAGCAGCATCGCGCTCAGCAGCTCGGCGTACCGGTAGGTCTCCTTGCCCGACGTGCCGAGGAGCTGCTCGACCCACGCGGCCGGCATCGGCTCGCCGGTCTCGTGGTGCACGGCGTACCGGGCGAGAAGCGTGGGCTCGAAGGCCCAGATCTCGTTGACCTGGCTGGGGAACTCCACGAAGTCCCGCGGCACCGCCGTGCCGGAGCGGGACGGGAAGCGGACGTCGGACAGCAGCCCGTGCAGGTCGTGGCCGAACTCGTGGAAGAGCGTGATCACGTTGTCCCACGACAGCAGGCTCGGGGCGCCCGGGGCCGGGGGCGGGAAGTTGCACGTGTTGGTGACGACCGGGGCGTCGTCGAGCAGGTGGCTCTGGTCGACGATGCTGGTCATCCACGCGCCGCCCTGCTTGGTCGGGCGGGTGTAGGGGTCGATGACGACCACGCCGAGGTGGCCGCCGTCCTCCTCGCGCACCTCGTAGACCCGGGCCACGTCGGTGTAGCCGACGAGGTCCTTGCGCCGGTGGAAGGAGATGCCGTAGAGCGCGGTCGCGGCCGCGAAGACGCCCTCGGTGAGCACCCGGTCGAACTCCAGGTAGGGGCGCAGGGYACCCGGGTCGAGCTCGGCCTCCTCGCGGCGCAGCTGCCCGTCGGCGTAGGCCCAGTCCCAGGGCTCGAGGGTCGTGCCGGGCTCCGTGGTGTCGAGGTGTGCCTGGAGCTGCTCGCCGCGGGCGCGCACCAGTCCGTACGCCGCGGGGCCGAGCCGGCCGAGGATCTCGTTGACCGCCTCGGTGCTGCCCGCACAGCCGTCCTCGGCGGCGTACGCCGCGTGGTGCGGGTAGCCGAGCAGCAGCGCGCGCTCGTGGCGCAGGCGCGCCATGGTGAGCAGCACGCCCCGGGTGTCGGTGTCGTCGTCGCCGGTCGTGCCCAGACCGCGCTCCGCACTCGCGCGGAAGACGCGCTCGCGAGTGGGGCGGTGGGTGAGGGAACCCAGCACCGGCTGGCCGGTGGTGTTGGTGATGGTCAGCAGCCAGCCGTCGTGACCGGCGTCGTGCGCGGCCTCCCGGGCGGCGGCCTTCTGGCCCTCGTCCAGGCCGTCGAGCTCCGCCTCGTCGGTGACGTGGACGGCGGCGGCGTTGCGTCCGGCCACCAGCATCTGGTCGAAGCGGGTGGAGAGGGTCGCCAGCTCGGTGTTGAGCTCGCGCAGCCGGGACTGCTGCTCCTCGGGCAGGGCGATGCCGCCGCGCTCGAAGTCCTTGAGGCGCTCGGCGAGCAGGTGCGACTCCTGCTCGTCCAAGGTCACCTCGCCGACGTCGCGTCGAGCGGCCAGGGACGTGAGCCGGGCGTAGAGCCGCGCGTCGAGGAGGATCGCGTCGGAGTGCTGCGCCAGGCGGGGCGCCATGTCCTCCTCGATCGCGTCCCGCTCGTCGTTGGTGTCAGCGGACTTGGCCACCCAGAACGCGTTCATCGCACGGTTCAGCAGCGCGCCGGACCGCTCCCACGCCTCGAGGACGTTGGCCACGGTGGCGGGGGAGTCGTCGGTCGCGAGGGCGTCGAGCTCCGCAAGGTGCTCGGTCATGCCCTGCTCGATCGCCTCGCGGTAGTCGGCGTCGGAGAGGTGGGCATAGTCCGGCAGCGCGAACGCGAGCGTGGACGGGCTCAGGAGGGAGTTGGTCATGAGCCCATCCAAGCAAAGGACGGACGCGCGGCGTCACCCCCGCGCAGGGGAGACGCTCAGGCGCAGTTGTCGCAGACCTTGGTGGCCGGGAGCGCCATGTTGCAGGTCGGGCACGTGTCGACGGGGCGAGCCGCGGCGGAGGCCTTGCGGGCGCGGGTCCGGGCGGCGCTGACCTTCTCGGTCAGGGTCGGCACGCCGCCGTCGGCCGGCAGGTCGGGGGCCTCGAAGTACGTGTGGCAGGCCAGTCGCTCGCGGGCCGCGTGGTCGTCGGAGTCACCGATCTCCTCGCCGCGGGTGTTGAGCACGGACGAGGCGTACGCCGCTCCGATGCTGCCCTGCGCGTTGACGGCGAGGGAGGCGAGGTTGGGCTCGTTGCGCTCGGCACAGTCGGTGGCCACCCGGTGCAGGACGTCGGCCATCCAGTGCTGCATCGGCTGCCGGGTCGTGATGCCCGTGGCCTCCTGCATCTGTGCGGCGAGGTCCTTGTAGCTGATCATCGCCCGGTAGCGCTGGGCGGTCTTGACGAGGATCGGACGGGCCGCCTCGGCCCAGGCCGCACGTGTCGCCTCGGTCGGGGGACCGGTCACGTCCTCCTCCTGCTCGATCTGGTCAGCAGCGTCGAACTCGAGGTCAGTCATTCCTCGACAGTAACCCCCGGCCGTGATTCCCACCCCTTCGGGGACTCACGGGTGGTGTTCCTGGGGCACGAGGGATTCTCGTGATCGCTAGGCGAAGACCGCGGCCCAGTCGTCGGCCATGCTGACCACGGTCCAGCCGAGTCGCGCGCCGACGTCGGTGATCGGCTCCGGCTCGGTGAAGCTCTCCGCCCGGCTCTCGTAGGAGAACTCCCGGGCCGCGTCGTCGTGGTCGATGAGCAGAGCCAGCGAGGGCCCGTCGGCGGAGGCGGCCCACTCGAGCATCTCCCGGTCCCCACCGGAGTTGCCGGCGGCCACGATCGGGTGCCGTCCGAGCTGGGTCTGGATGTGGGTGACCTTGGCCGCGCCCTCGTTGACGATGCCGGCCAGCCGGTCGGCACGCGTCAGCGTCGGGCCGGACCCCCCGGTCGCCGGGACGAAGTCGTAGTCGATCAGGCTGCCGACCACGGCCTCGGGGGGTACGCCGTACAGCTCCTGGCTGATCGCACGGACGAACTCCGTGCCGCCGCCGGTGACGATGCAGACGGTGAAGTCGAGCCGCCGCAGGCTGGCGATCAGCTCGAGCATCGGCAGGTAGGTGGTGGTGCGCATCGGCCGGCCCAGGGTCGGGTGCACCGCCCCGACGAGGAACTCACGGACCCGGGTCGTGAACTCCTCCGGAGTGGCGCCCCGGAAGAGGCCGGTCAGCGCGAGTGCGATCCGCTCCAGGCCGAGCTCGCCGATGGCCGCGCGGTCGCCGGTCAGCAGGGCAGCGAACTCCGGGTTCCTCGACAGGTCGGGGTCCGCCCGCACGGCGGTCCGGAGGGCGTCGACGAAGAAGTCGAACTGGGGGTAGTTCGGCTTCTCGCACCACAGGGTCCCGTCGTTGTCGAAGCAGGCCACCCGCCGCTCGAGCGGCACGGAGGTGGCCGTGTCGAGGAACGCGAGGACGGCGTCCCGGGCCGCACCGGGGCGCCAGGACGGCAGTGGGTCGGGACTCACGGTGTGCTCGCGTGGTCGCGGCGGACGCACCGGAAGCCCTGGTGGCTGGTGCCCGTGTCGATCATCTGGGGTCGTCGCGCCGCCGGTCGGTAGCGCAGGCAGTAGGRGTCGGCGCACAGGTGGGAGCCTCCCTTGACCACCTTGCGGCCGATCCGGAACTGCGGCTGGGCGGGGTCGTAGCTGCGGTCGAGGTTCCCGCCCCGCGGGTTGCTGGGCAGGCAGCAGGGCTTGTCCACCTCGTCCGGGTGTCGCTCGGTCCACCAGTCCTGGGTCCACTCCCAGACGTTGCCGGCCATGTCGAAGAGCCCGTAGCCGTTGGCGGGGAAGCTGCCGACAGGCGCGGTGCGCAGGAACCCGCTCTCGCCGCTGCTCCGCCACGGGAAGTCCGGCCCGTCCCAGGTGTTGGCCAGGATCCTGCCGCCGGGCCTGGCCTCGTCCCCCCAGGTGAAGGTCGCGCCCTCGAGGCCGCCTCGCGCGGCGTACTCCCACTCGGCCTCGGTCGGCAATGAGGCACCGACCCAGGCGGCGTACTCCCGCGCGTCCTCGTGGGCGACGTGCACCACCGGGTGGTCCGGCAGCGTGTCGATCGAGCTCTTCGGACCCCGCGGGTGCCGCCACGACGCGCCGGGCTTCCACCGCCACCACTGGCTGAGGTGCCGCAGGTCGACCGGTCCGCGCGTGGGGGTGAAGACCATCGACCCGGGCTGCAGGCTCTCGGGGGGCGCGTCCGGGTAGTCGGCCGGGTCGGGGTCGCGCTCGGCGACGGTGACGTACCCGGTGGCCGCGACGAAGGCGGCGTACTCCGTGTTGGTCACCGCCGTCGCGTCGATCGAGAAGGCGTCGAGCCGCACCCGGTGGGTCGGCGCCTCCTCGGGGTAGTGACGGTCCGAGCCCATGGTGAACACACCGCCGGGCAGGTCGACYTGCACCWCAGCCTCTCCCGATCCCGGCCCTGAGCTTCTCCAGCACCTTGTCCACGTTGAAGCTCGCCGGCTCCTGGCGGGCCGGGAACTCCGCCAGCGTCTGGAGCATCCTCGCCACGTAGGCCTGCGCGGGGATGAACGCCCACGCGTGGTCGAGCACCCAGTCGTAGTAGGTGTTCGACGTGACGTCGGCCCTCTCATACGGGTCGGTCCTGAGGTTGAAGAGCTTGGGGAAGCGCAGCTCGGTGAACGGCTCGGCCCAGATCCGCAGGGTGCCGACCGCGCGTTGCTCCATGAAGACGAACTTCCAGTTGTCGAAGCGCAGCGCGGTCAGGTCGCCGTCGTCGGAGACGTAGAAGAAGTGCTTGCGCGGGCTCTCGTCGGTCGCCCCGGTGATGTAGTCGAGCTGGTCGTGCCCGTCGAGGTGCACCTTGTACGTCGTGCCCGCGAGGTCGGCCCCCTGCCTCAATCGCGCGGCGACGTCGGTGTCGCCCGCGGCGGCGAGGAGCGTGACGAACCAGTCGGCATGGCTGACGATCCCGGTGCGCACCGAGCCTGCCGGGACGTGCCCGGGCCAGCGCACCACGGCCGGCACCCGGTAGGCGCCCTCCCAGTTGGTGTTCTTCTCGCTGCGGAAGGGCGTCATGCCCGCGTCCGGCCAGCTGTTCATGTGCGGGCCGTTGTCGGTGGAGTACATGACGATGGTGTTGTCGGCCATGCCGTGCTCGTCGAGGTGGTCGAGCACCCGCCCGACCAGGTCGTCGTGGTCGCACATCGTGTCGTGGTACTCCGACTGCCAGCGACCGGCCCGGCCCCGGCTGCCGTCCTTCACGTGCGTGCGGAAGTGCATGTGGGTGGTGTTGAGCCAGACGAAGAACGGGGTGTCGCCGTCGTGGGCGTCGCTCATGAACCGCAGCGCCTCGGGGACGACCTCGTCGTCGTCGACGGTCTTCATCCGCTCCTTGGTGAGCGGGCCGGTGTCCTCGATGCGCTGGCTCCCGTCGGGATTCGCCCACGAGTGGATCACGCCGCGCGGGCCGAAGTTCTTGCGGAAGTCCGGGAACTCCTCCTCCGAGGGGTAGTCGTAGAGCTCCGGCTCCTCCTCGGCGTTGAGGTGGTAGAGGTTGCCGAAGAACTCGTCGAAGCCGTGCGCGGTGGGCAGGAACTCGTCCCGGTCGCCGAAGTGGTTCTTGCCGAACTGCCCGGTCGTGTAGCCGAGGGACTTCAGCGCCGTCGCGATCGTCGGGTCCTCGGCGCGGAGCCCGATGTCCGACCCGGGCATGCCGACCTTTGTCAGCCCGGTCCGGTACGGGTTCTGGCCGGTCATGAAGGCCGCGCGGCCCGCCGTGCAGCTCTGCTCGCCGTAGTAGTCGGTGAACCGGACCCCCTCCTCGGCGAGACGGTCGATGTGGGGGGTCCGGTACCCCATCACCCCGTCGCTGTAGCAGCTCAGGTTGCTGATGCCGATGTCGTCGCCCCAGATGATCAGGATGTTCGGCTTGTCGGACACGAGCTGCTCCTTCAGGTCTCGCGGCGCGTCGACCTGTCGCGCCGAGCGTCCCAGCACCGTAGGTCGGGCGCCGAGCGGGGGACCTCATCCCCTGGAGGTGAGGCGGGCCCCGTGCCGATCCGGTTGTCGGTGCCCTCCGCGACAGTGCGAGCATGAGCGAGCTCGAGACCCCCCACGACACGGCCGCGAGGCTGGCTGCCTACCGCGAGGTCGAGGACCTCGCCGAGTGGTCGGAGTGGGCACCCTTCGCCGAGGCGCTGCCCCACGCGCCACGCCTGCCCGGCGTGTACCTCTTCCGCGAGCGGGACACGCACCGGATCCGGTACGTCGGCATGGCCGGCGAGCGCGGAGGCGGCGGTCGGCCCCAGGGCCTCTACGGACGGCTGTCGGTCTACCGCACCGGCCAGGGAGCGGTGTCCGGGTTCGGCGAGGCAGCGCTCGACCGGGCCCTGGCGGACCCCGCCTGGGTGGAGGCGCGGCTGGAGCTGCTGCGCACCGGACGCGCCGAGCGGGCCAAGGTGTGGGCACGCGACGCCGTCGACCGGCTCGCTCCCGACATCAGCTGGGCCCCCTGCCACGAGCGGGCCGACGCCCGGCACCTCGAGGTCGGGGCCGAGGCGCTGCTGCGCCCCTACGGGCTCTGGAACCGGTGAGCACCGGTGCAGGGTCGGCCCGCCGGCTCAGTCCCGGGCGGTCAGGACGAGGGGGCCGTCCTCGGTGATGGCGATCGTGTGCTCCATGTGCGCGCCGCGGGATCCGTCGGCGCTGCGGAGCGTCCACCCGTCGGGGTCGGTGAAGATCTCGTCGGTCGTGTGCAGGAACCACGGCTCGATGGCGATGACCAAGCCGGGCTTCAGCGGGAAGCCCCGACCGGGCGATCCGTCGTTGGCGATGTGCGGGTCGCCGTGCATCGTCCGGCCCACGCCGTGCCCGCCGAACTGCATGTTGATGCCGAGCCCTGCCTCACGGGCCACCGTCCCGATCGCGTGGCCGATGTCACCGATCCGGTTGCCCGACTGGGCCGCGCCGATCCCGGCGTCGAGCGCCCGGCCGGTCACCTCGACCAGGCGCAGGTCCTCGGCGCGCGGCGTACCGACGACGAAGGACAGCGCCGAGTCGGCGACCCACCCGTCGACGGACACAGCGAAGTCGAGCGTGAGCAGGTCGCCGTCGGCGAGCGCGTAGTCGTGGGGGAGCCCGTGCAGCACCGCGTCGTTGACCGACGTGCAGATCACCTTGCCGAAGGGCGAGGCGCCGAACGACGGGTGGTAGTCGATATAGCACGACTCCGCGCCGCGTGCGCGGATCATGTCGTGCGCGATCGCGTCGATCTCGAGCAGGTTCGTGCCGACGTCGACGACCTCCGAGAGATGGGTGAGCACCTCGGCCACGAAACGGCCCGCGGGACGCATCTGCTCGATCTGGGAAGGACTGCGCAACTCGATCACACCGGTCAGCCTAGGCGCGACGCCACGGGGGTCGCGCAGCCCCCACGACAGCCCTGGCGTGGCCGCGGTCACGGCGCGTCGATCGCCGCGACGCCGGGGTCACGGGCGGCACCGGCTCACCGGTCGAGCGGCCAGCCGCGCTGGGCCCAGCCGGCGGTGCCGTCGGACACGTTGACCGCGTCGACGCCGTTGGCCTGGAGGTACTCGGTGATGGCGCGGCTGCGGCTGCCGCTCTGGCAGATCACGTGGACGCGGCGGTCGGTCGGGACCTCGGCCAGCCGCTGCGGGACGTCGTTCATGGCGATGTGCACGGCGCCGGGCACGTGGCCGCCGGCGTACTCCTCGGACTCGCGGACGTCGAGCACGTAGCCGCCGCCGGCGTGCTGCGCGGCGAACGTGTCGAGGTCGAGCTCGTCGGGGTGCGCCTCGGCCTCGGCGATCTGGGCGCGGATGGCGTCCATGTCGAGCTCGCGGGCCTGCTCGATGACGCCCTCGAGCGCCTGCGGAGGCAGCGCGCCAGCCTGGTTGAAGAGCAGGATCCCGTCACGGAAGAGCATCAGGGTCGGGATCGAGGTGATCCCCGCCTGGCCTGCCAGCTGCTGCTCGGCCTCGGTGTCGACCTTGGCGAAGACGACGTCGGGGTGCTTCTCCGACGCGGTCTCGAAGATCGGCCCGAACTGCTTGCACGGTCCGCACCACTCGGCCCAGAAGTCGACGAGGACGATGCCCTCGCCCACGACGGTGTCCTCGAAGGTGTCAGCGGTCAGCTCGCGGGTACTCATGCCGACCAGCGTAGGAGGTGGGTCCGCACGCGCTATGGACCCGCCCCCCAGCCGCACGTAGCGTCCGAAGATGTGGCCCCCGAGGGCCGGGAAGCAGGACTGCTCATGTCAGGACAGGAGAACATCGAGATGACCAAGAAGGCCTACGCGGCCTTCAGCGCGTCGGACGTCGAGGGTGCGAGTGCGGCGATCGACGACCAGGTCGAGTGGATCGTCGCGGGCAACAGCACGATCTCGGGCACGTACCACGGGAAGGAGGAGGTGATCGGCTTCTGGATGAAGCTGGCCGGCAAGGAGTTCGCCACCCGCCCGCAGTACTTCCTCGGCGACGACGAGCGGGTCGTGGTGCTGACCTCGGTCACCGTCGGTGGCGAGACGTCGGACCAGGCCGACGTGCTGACCTTCCGCGACGGGAAGGTCGTCAARTTCCAGTCCGCCGGTGACACGGCGATGCAGGAACGCGTCTGGGGCACGAAGTAGCGGCGCACCCAGTGCACCCCTGACCCCCGCCGCCCCGCGTCGGGGGTCAGTCCCGCCGTGGCCGTGGGTCGGAGGGCAGCAGGCTCCACAGCTGCGTGTCCGCCCGGACGCCCGGCTTCCACCACTCCGACCTCAGCACGCCCTCGAGCCGGTAGCCGCACCTCTCGGCGACCACCTGTGACGCCGGGTTGGCGACCGCAATGTGCAGGACGATGCGCTCGGCTCCCAGCTCCAGGGCCCGGTCGGTGAGCAGGGCCAGCGCCCGCGTCGCGACGCCGCGACGGCGGGCCCCGGGGGACACCATGTAGCCGATCTCCACCGTCGCCGACTGCCGCTCGATGATCGGCAGCATGCCGGCACCGAGGAACCGGCCGGCGTCGTCCACGAAGGCGTACCCCTCGCGCTCACCGGTCTCGCGGCCGTCGACGTACCGCTGGACCCACGTGCTCGCGAAGTCCTCGGGTGGCGGCTCCGGGATGCGCGTGAACCGCACCGACTCGGGGTCCGCGGTCAGCTCGGCCATGCCTGGCAGGTGCTCGTGGGTGAGGGGGACGAGGCGGAGGCCGCCGGTCGGCTCGGGCATGGCGCGACCCTAGCGAGGAAGGGCGAGCAGATCGACGTGGTGCAGGGTCACCGAGAGGGCACCAGCCGCCAGCTGCACGCGACGGCGCCGGGTCCAGGACGCGGCCGCCTCGCGCAGGCCGGGGTCCTGCTCGACGGCGGCCCCGACCCATCCGGCCAGCCACTCCGCCGCCAGCGCCGCACTCGCGGGCCCGAGACGCCACGCGCTCGGACGCGTCGTGACCTGGAGTCCCGCGCCCTGGAAGGCCTCGACCGCGTGGGCCGCGGCGTCCGGTCCGAGCAGGCGCCCGCCCGGGGTGTCGCGCCGCTGGTGGTCGTTGAACGCGGCCGCGACCCGGGCGTCGAGCGGGTCACCAGGGGCCAGCTCCACGCGGCCGACCACGCTCAGCGTGACCAGCACCGGGCACGCCGGCCGGACGCAGGTGGCGACGAACCGCGCCAGCTCGTCCGCGGTGAACATGTCGAGCAGTGCGGAGGCGGTGACGAGCGACGCGTCGGCCAGGTCCTCGGGGTACAGGCGGGTGATGTCCCCCAGCCGGGTCTCGACCGTGACGGCCTCGCCCGCCGAGGACCGGGGCGGCGGCAGGTCCTCCGCGATCGCGAGCAGGTCGGGGTCACGGTCGTGCAGCACCCACCGCTGCCCGGCGGCCAACCGGGGGGCCAGCCACCTCGCCGTGGAGCCGGTGCCGCTCCCGAGGTCGTGCACCACGAGACGATCGGGGGACGGGCCGGCGGGGGACCGGCCGTCGTGGGATGTGGAGGCCGTGACGCGGGTGGTCAGGCGACCGCGCAGGACCTCGACGAGCTCCTCGGACCGGGCGTGCGCGTCCACCGGCTCGCGCAGGGCCAGCCAGGCCGACCCGGCCCGGACGGGTTCCGTCCCCATCGCACCTCCCCACCTGCCGTGCGCCGCGACCCGATGGGGCGGACGCCGGTGAACCGATCTGCGCCACCGTGCGTCCACCACGGTAGACGCCGATGCGGGAGGGCCCGGTGATCGCAGCACGCAACGCTCTGACGGCCGGTGTCGCGGCCCTGGTCGTCCTGCTCACMCTGCTGGCCGCCGTTGCGGGGCTGGGTCCCGGGGGCGCGCTCGTCGGCCTCGCCTGCGGGCTGGTGCTGGGTGTCGCGGCCGCACGGGCCGCCACCCGCGAGCACGTGGACGTGCTGGGACCGGCCGACCTGGTCACCGTGACCCGGGCGACCTTCGCCTGCTGCGTGGCGGCGCTCGTGGCCGACGCGTGGGACGGCGAGGCGGCCGGACGGCTCCTCGTGGCGCTCGCCACCGTCGCCCTGGTGCTGGACGCGGTGGACGGACAGGTGGCGAGACGGACCGGCACGGTCTCCCGGTTCGGCGGTCGCCTCGACGGCGAGGCCGACGCCTTCCTGATGCTCGTGCTGAGCGTGTACGTCGCCCCGTCGGCGGGCGCCTGGGTGCTCGCGATGGGCGCGGCCCGCTACCTGTTCGCGGTGGCGGGCTGGTGGCTGYCCTGGATGCGGGCCCCGCTGCCCGTGCGCTACTGGCGCAAGGTCGTGACCGCGACCGCCGGGATCGTCCTCACCTTCGCCGCCTCCGACGTGGGGCCGGCGTGGCTGACGGATGCCGGCCTGCTCCTCGGCTTGCTCCTGCTGGCCGAGTCCTTCGGCCGGGACGTCTGGTGGCTGTGGYGGCGACGGCCGGCCGCGGCTCCGGAGACCGGGAGGACGGAGACCGGGAGGAGGGCGTACGACGACGCCCTGCGCCGCGCGCGCACGGCGGCGTACGCTCCCGGCGAGTTCGTCGGCCAGGAGAGCTTCATGTCGGGTCGCGAGATCCTGTCGGTGGCCAGGACGGCAGGGGTGCGACCGGGCGTCACGGTGCTCGACCTGTGCTGCGGCGTTGCGGGGCCCGGCCGGCTCATCACGGCCGAGCTGGGCTGCCGCTACCTCGGCATCGACCGGCAGGCCGACGCCATCGAGCTGGCCCGCGCCCGCGGGACCGACCTGGGCTGCCTGTTCGAGGTGGGCGAGGTGGGCGAGGTGCCGCCCGTGCGCCGCGGTGGCTTCGAGGTGGTGCTCCTGCTGGAGACGGTCCTCGCCTTCCCCGACAAGCGGGCCCTGCTCGAGGAGGTCTCGGCGGCCCTGGTGCCCGGCGGGCGGCTCGCGCTCACGGTGGAGGAGGGGCGACCGCTGACCCCGCGGGAGCGGCGGGACATGCCCGGCGGCGACACCGTCTGGCCGATCCCGCTCGACGAGCTGGTGTCGACGCTCGCCGCCGTCGGGCTGGAGGTGCGCTGGATGCGTGAGTGCACCCGCGCGCACCGGCTCGTGGCCGACGCCCTCGTCGACGCCTTCGAGGCCGACCGGTCGGCGATCTCGGCCGAGATCGGCGAGGGCGTCATCGACGGGCTGCTCGCGTCGCACCGGTTGTGGAGCGCCTGGATGGYGGGCGGGCGGGTGCGCAAGTTCGCGGTCGTCGCGCAACGCGTCGACGGCGGGGCCACGGCGTGCTGAACCGGACGGCCCCCCGGTCCGTTCCCCCGGACAGGACCTCCTCGATCGGAACGGTGATCGTCATGCGATACGTGGCAGCAGCGGCAGTGCTCGTCTCGGCGGCCGTCCACCTCTACCTGTGGTCGGACGGGATGCGGGACGCCGACGTCGTCGGCCCCGCCTTCCTGCTCAACGCCGTCGGTGGCGCCGCCATCGCCGTGCTGCTGGTCGTGTGGCGGCACTGGGTGCCGGCGTTCCTGGCGGTCGGCTTCGGCCTGTCGACGTTGACGGCCTTCCTCCTCGCGGCCACGGTCGGCCTGTTCGGGGTCGAGGAGGGCTGGACCGGGTGGGCGGTGTGGACGGCAGCCGTGGCCGAGGTGGTCGCCGTGGTGGCCGGCTCCCGGCTCCTGCTCGCGGACAATCCGCTGCGCTCAGGCGCGTAGCCGCAGCACCACGAGGCCGGTGGTGGTGCGCACCTCCACCGACCGGATCTCGTCGCGGGCGACCGAGGTGGCGGCCGGCACCTGCATGGTGGTGCCGCTGATCGACCGCCAGCTGCCGACCTGCTCGGTGCGGCCGTCGCGGGTCCGGACGAAGAGCAGGTAGTCGACCTCGGGGGGCAGGGCGTACTCCACCGAGCTCGGCTCGTAGGAGCAGGTGAGCAGCAACCGGGTGCCCCACGCGACCTGCTCGAGGCCCAGCGTCGCCTCGACGGGCACGTCCCCGCGCGGCACCATCGGGAGGGTCTCGACACTGCCCGGTGAGGAGCTGGACCCGGCGCTGGGAGTGGTCGGGGGAGCGTCATCGTCGGTCAGGCTCGCCACCACCGGGAAGCTGAGGGCCGCCACCGTGGCGGCCGCCGCGGCCAGTCCGGCCATCGTGTAGGCGCGCCGCCGCCTGCCCCGACCGATCTCACGCGTGAGGGCCGGCAGCAGGGTGGCCGGCAGCGGCGGGTCGGCGGCGGGGTGCTCCAGCACGCGGGCGTCGACCCGGTCCAGCAACCCGGGGAGACCGGCGAGGTCGCGGACCGACCGGCCGCACTCGTCGCAGGTCGCGAGGTGCTTCTCGAACTCGAGTCGCTCGCCCGGGCTCAGGGCGCCGAGCACGTAGGCGCCGTCGTCGTGGGCGAAGGGGCAGCTCATGCGCTCACCCCCAGCTCCTCGAGCGCGAGCTTCAGGGCCCGGAGCGCGTAGTGGGTGCGGGACTTCACGGTGCCCTCGGGGATCCCGAGGCGCCGGGCGACCTCGGCGACCGGACGGCCGCCGTAGTAGCACTCGAGCAGGACGGTGCGGTGGTCCGGCGAGAGGTGCGTGAGCGCATCGGCCACCACCCAGGACAGGAGCAGCTGGTCACTCGCGTCGTCCTCCTCCGAGCGCCGCTGCTCGGGGACCTCCGCCACCGGGGTCTCGGGGTGCGAGCGGCGGCTGCGCCAGTCGTCGATCACGATGTTGCGGGCGACGGTGAAGAGCCAGGAGCGGACGGCCGGCGGGGGGCCCTCGAGGACCGAGGGGTGACGCCACGCAC
Source organism: Nocardioides sp. P5_C9_2 (assembly GCF_054049555.1). Classification (NCBI taxonomy): domain Bacteria; kingdom Bacillati; phylum Actinomycetota; class Actinomycetes; order Propionibacteriales; family Nocardioidaceae; genus Nocardioides; species Nocardioides sp. P5_C9_2. The sequence continues at coordinate 4,656 of NZ_JBFUMD010000013.1, read as the reverse complement.
GCAGCAGGGTCTCCTGCGCGACGTCCTCGGCGTGGACCCGGTCGTTGCCCACCAGGCTCAGGCAGAAGCGCCAGAGCACGTCGGCGTGCTCGTCGTGCACCCGCTGCATCAGCGCGACCTCGTCCCTGGACACCTCACCCTCCTGCTCACCCCTCTGGCGTGGAAGACGCGCGGAGAGCGGCCGTGGTTCAACGGGCGCTCGCGGTCCTGTCCCCAGTCTGACTGCCAGTCTGACCGCCGGGGCCGTACGCCGCGAGGAACCGATCGCGGAAGAGGTCCATCCGCCACACCGGCGCGTCCGTGGCCGGGCGCAGCCCGTCGTCCCACCCCCACCCGGAGATCCGGTCCGTGACGGCCGGGTCGCGGGCGATGACCGACACCGGGACGTCGTGGCCGGGGTCCTCGCCGGACACGATCGTCGCCGGCTGGTGGTCGCCGAGCATCACCACGACGAGGTCGCGGTCGCCGTACGACGAGAGGAACGAGACCACCGACGCGAGCGAGTACTCGATGGAGTCCCCGTACGCCGCCCGCACGCGGGTCGGTGAGGGCCAGATGTCGGTCTCCGAGTCCAGGGTCTCCGGCATCCCGTCGTACGCCGACCCGTCGCCGACCGCGTGCTGGGGCAGCATCCGCGGTACGCGCGACCAGGGGGCGTGGCTGGTGATGAGGTCGATCTCCGCCATCACCGGGGCACGGTCCCGCGGCGAGAGCTCGAGACGGTGGAAGGCGTCGAGGGTGTACTGGTCGGGCATCGTCGGGTAGCCGAACCTCGGCCCCCGGTAGCCGACGTTGCGGGAGTCGTAGACGTGGTCGAAGCCGTAGAAGGCGCCCTGGGGCCAGTCGCGGTTGTTGGCCGGCACGTCCGCGACCGTGCGCCACCCGGCGCGTCCGAACAGCTGGGTCAGGGTGAGGCGGGGGGTGGTGACCAGGTGGTCGTAGCGCTGCTGGCTGTCGACCCACAGGCCGGACTGCAGCGTCGAGTGCGCCAGCCAGCTGATCGCGCCGAACGTGGGGGAGGTGAGGAAGGCGCTGCGAGCGGTGAAGCCCTCGCGTCGCAGCTGTCGGGTCCCGGAGTCCAGGACCCGGTCGACACCCGCGGAGAAGCTGGAGCCCTCGACGGCGACCCGGCCGTAGCTCTCGACGAACACGATGAGCACGTCCTTGCCGCGCAACTCCGTGAGCAGGTCGTCGGCCGGCACGTCGCGCATCGGGTCCGCCGACGCCGCCCGGGCGAACTCGCGCTGGTCACGCAGCTGGGACGGGACGCGGGCGACCTGGGCGGCCACGTAGCCGGCCGTCGCCTCGGACGCCACGAGACCCGGGCCGACGCGCACGTCCAGCAGGCTGAGCGCGAGCCAGAGGCCGGTGAGTCCGGCCACGAGCCGGGCCGTGCCTGCCCGGTGCCGGACAGCGACGCGCGTGACGCGGAGGACAGCCCACGGCACCAGCACGAGCACGGCGACGAGGACCGTCCCGGCCAGGAGCAGCAGACCGTTGCCGAGGGCGCCCTCCGCGGAGCCGCGGACCGTCTCCACCAGCGAGCCGGCATACCGCCAGTCGATCAGCGGGTCGAACGGGCGGTTGAGCGCCTGCAGGAACCCGACGTCGAGGAGCTTGAAGACCGTGGCCACGGCCAGCAGCAGACCGGCCACGACGGCGAGGGCGCGGCGTACCAGGCCGAGCCGCGACGGCAGGACCAGCACGAGCGCCAGGTAGGCGAGCAGCTCGACGGGCAGCCGGACGAAGGCCTCGGGCACCATCGCCTCGAGCCGGTTCGGCACCGCGAGCGCGAGCACCACGAGGACGGCCGCCAGCGTGGTGAGCACTGTCGCGAGGATCGCCGACCGGCGCGTCGCGGCGGGGCGTTGAACCACGGGCACGGTCCCTCCGTTCACGTAGTCAGGAGCTCGCCCGAGTCCGGGGCTCGCAGGAGTCAGGAAGCGTCAGGAGGGTGAACGTGGGCGAGGGTCCTCCGGTTCACGCCGGCGAGGACGGCAAAGGCGGCACAGGTGGCGTCGGCAGGCTGGCAGGAGTGGCAGAGGTGGGCACGAGGCAACGCGAGGCACGGGCGTTCTGGCTCAGCGAGCCCGGGACGGGCGAGATCCGGCGCGCGCCGCTCAAGGAGCCAGGCGCGCACGACGTCGTCGTACGGACGCTGCGCAGCGCGGTGAGCCGGGGGACCGAGACGCTCGTCTTCGGCGGGCACGTGCCGCCGAGCCAGTACGCCGTCATGCGGGCCCCCTTCCAGGACGGGGACTTCCCGGGCCCGGTCAAGTACGGCTACCTCAACGTCGGCCTGGTCGAGACGGGCCCGGCGCGGCTCCGCGGTCGCACGGTCTTCTGCCTGCACCCGCACCAGACGGCCTACGTGGTCCCCGCGTCCGCGGTCACCGTCGTGCCCGACGAGGTGCCGGTGGCGCGCGCGGTGCTGGCGGGCATCGTGGAGACGGCCGTCAACGCCCTGTGGGACGCCCCGCCCCTGGTCGGCGACCGGGTGGCCGTCGTCGGGGCGGGCCTGTTGGGGTGCTGCGTGGCCCGGCTGGTCTCCCGCATCCCCGGCACCTCGGTGACGCTCGTCGACGTCGACCCGGGGCGAGCCGCGGTGGCGGCTGCGTGGGGGATGGGCTTCGCGGCCCCTGACGGGGCCGAGAGCGGCTGCGACCTGGTGCTCCACACCAGCGCCACCTCCGCGGGGCTGCAGCGCTCGCTCGAGCTGTTGGCGCCGGAGGGCACCGTCCTGGAGCTCAGCTGGTACGGCGACGCCACCACCACGCTCTCGCTCGGCGGCAGCTTCCACTCGGGGCGGCTGAGCCTGCGGGCCAGCCAGGTGGGCCGGGTGGCGCCGGCGCGGCGTGATCGCCGGACGACGGCGCAGCGCCTGGCGCTCGCCCTGGACCTGCTCCGGGACGACGGGTTCGACCAGCTGCTCACGGGTGAGTCACCGTTCCGCGCGCTGCCGGACGTGATGCCGCGGCTCGCCTCGCGCGAGCTGCCCGCGCTGTGCCATGCGGTGACGTACGACGACGAGGACGCGTCGTGTTCGGCGTGACGGTCCGCGACCACATGATGGTGGCGCACAGCTTCCGCGGGGAGGTCTTCGGGCCGGCCCAGCGGCTGCACGGAGCGACCTTCGTGGTGGACGCGACGTTCCGCGGGGAGGTCCTCGACGACGACGGGGTCCTCGTCGACATCGGTCGCGCGGCCGCGGCGCTGAAGGCGGTCGTGGGTGAGCTGACCTACCGCAGCCTCGACGACGAGCCGGTGTTCGAGGGGACCAACACCACCACCGAGGTGCTGGCCCGGCACATCGCCGACCGGCTGGCCGAGGCAGTCCGGGGCGGCGACCTCGGYGACGCCGACCAGGTCGGGTCGATCCTCGTGACCCTGCACGAGTCCCACGTCGCGTGGGCCAGCTTCGAGCGGGCGCTGTGACCGGGCGGCGGGTGGACGTCCTGGTGCCGCAGGGGATCCACGATCCCCAGCGGCCGAGCGGAGGCAACACGTACGACCGCCGGCTGGCCGGTGAGCTGCACCACACCGGGTGGGCGGCCCGCACGGTCGAGGTGGACGGGGGCTGGCCGTGGTCGAGCGCGACCGGCCGCGAGGGGCTGGCGCACGCCCTGGCCGCGGTGCCGGACGCCTCGGTCGTCCTGGTCGACGGTCTGCTCGCCTCGCGACTGCCGGAGGTGGTCGTGCCGGCGTCGCACCGGCTGCGCGTCGTGCTGGTGGTGCACCTGCCCGTGGGCGTCGACGACGACACCGTGACGGCACGCCAGGCCGAGCGGGAGGTCCTGCGGGCAGCGGCGGCGGTCGTCGTACCGAGCGCGTGGTGCCGGGACTGGTTGCTCGCGGCGTACGGCCTCGATCCTGCGTGCGTGCACGTGGCGCATCCGGGGGTCGACGAGGCGGTCCCGGCACGGGGGACCCTCCACGGCGGCTCCCTGCTGTGCGTCGGCACGGTGGCACCCGGCAAGGGGCACGACGTGCTGCTGGCCGCGCTGGCGGAGGTCGCCGACCTCTCGTGGCGGTGTGTGAGCGTGGGGCCGGCGTTGGTGGCCCCCGACTACGTCGCCCGGCTGCGGGGGAGCGCGGGCGACCTCGGGCTCGCCGACCGGTTCCTGATCGTCGGCCCGAGGAGGGGAGCGGAGCTCGACGCGGCGTACGACGGTGCCGACGTGCTCGCCCTGGCCAGTCGGGCGGAGACCTACGGGATGGTCGTCACCGAGGCCCTGGCCCACGGCCTCCCCGTCATCGCCACCGACGTCGGTGGTGTGCCCGAGGCGCTCGGTGCGGCGACCGCCGGCATGCGCGCGGGCGTCCTCGTGCCCCCCGGAGACGCCGCCGCCCTCGCCGCCGTCCTCCGGCGCTGGCTCGCGGACGCCAGCCTGCGCCAGTCCCTGCGAGCGGCCGCCCGACGTCGCCGCGCGGACCTGACGCCCTGGTCGACCACCGCCGGCGAGGTCGCCCGGGTGCTGCGGGAGGTGGCCGCATGACGTCGCCGTCCTGGTCCCGCACCCCCTGGCGCTGGTTGGTCGGGCTGGGGATCCTCGCGCTTGTCGTCGCGCGCACCGGCGGCGGCCCCGTGCTGGCCGGGATCCGAGCCCTCGACGTCGAGGTGCTGGCTCTGGGCGCGGGCATCGCGGTGATCACCAC